>JBFYPS010000360.1:0-10458 GCA_041303135.1 Crocinitomicaceae bacterium
TGTCAAACTTGGGAAATAAGATTTCAACAAAGCCGCCACACCTGCAACCATTGGAGCAGCCATAGAAGTACCGTTCAATTTTTTGTAAGCACTTTGTGGTACAGAATTGTAAATATCATGACCTGGTGCAAAAACATCAACTTTTGTTTGTCCGTAGTTAGAAAAATCAGCTGGCAATTTATCTTTAGGGAAACGAGTTGAAGCTCCAATTGTCAAATATAAATCCAATTTTTCTTTTTGGAAAGAGTACATTGAAGTTGGGAAATTATCGTTCTCATCAACATTTGCATTGTCATTTCCAGCAGCATGAACCAATAAAACACCTTTAGAATCAGCATATTTAAAAGCTTCATAAACTTCTTTTTGGTTTGGAGAATATCCTTTTCCAAAAGACATGTTTATAACTTGTGCACCATTGTCAACAGCATAACGAATCGCCAAAGCAACGTCTTTATCTGCTTCATCACCATCTGGAACCGCTCTTACTGACATCAAAAGAACATCGTTAGCAACACCGTCACCACCTAAATTATTTCCTCTAACAGCGCCAATAATTCCACCAACGTGTGTACCGTGCAAAGCATCAGGACCTTCAACGTCGTTATTTCCGTATTTCACATCATTGAAATCGTAAGGATTATCACCAATAAATTGACGATCATCATAATCAGCATTCAAATTGTAATCAAGCATTCCTTTGATTTGATCCAATTGCTCCTTAATTACTTCTTCAGTCAATTCACCAGTAATCATTGCCATCGCAACAGCTTTGATTTGAACCATTTGCTCATCTTCTGGTTTCCAAGCTTCCAGATCTTTTTTGGTATATTCAGTTTTACCAATTGCGTCTGAAACCATTCCTGGAACCATTTGCAAAATCATTGGAAGTTGTTCCAATTGAGGTAAATATTCAGAATATTTGCCTTTGTCTTCAGCGATTTCTTTTTTTACTTTTTGGAATAAATCATATTCCGCTTTGTCATCTACTGAAACTTTAGAAGCATCCATATTTTCATATTTCCCCTTCAATTTTGCATAAATTCTTGTTTTTTCAAGTCTTGCATGATCTTGGTTTGCACCACCTGCACTACCTAAAAAGTTCCAACCATGAATATCATCAATGTAACCATTTTTGTCATCATCAATTCCATTTCCAGCAATTTCTTTAGTGTTTGTCCAGATTTTTCCTTTCAAATCTTCGTGTTCAATATCAATTCCAGAATCGATAACTGCCACAATTACTGTTGTTGACTTTTTCTTTTTCAAAGATTTGTAGGCTTTCTCAGTTTGCATTCCTGAACCTCCGCCATTGTACCAATTCAATACATCTTTATCAACTTGACCAAAAACGACACTTGAAAAACCAAATGCGAAAAAGGAAAAGGACAACCTAATTACTAATTTTTTCATATTATATACTTTGAATCTAACTTAGATTACAATTTTTATTTCAGCAACAAATATCAATAAAAATTTGAGATAATTTCAAATATTGTATTTTTTGGTTCATTTCTCATCAATTTTGGTTAGAAAAGTGGATAAATGGTAACTCACCATCTTAGATTAAACAAAAAGGAATCCCTTTTTTAGACCATTTTCTTTTTTGAATCGTTAATTGATTTATATTTACATCGTTCTTAAAAAATAAATAGATGAATTCTAAATTATTACTTTTGATCTGTTTGTTTGTTGCACAGCTGTCATACTCTCAAACTGAAAACTTTAGATTTAAAAAATTACTTACTGATGATCCAAACACTCCCGTTTGTTTCGCTATTCAAAATGATGGAAAATCTACCTGGGATTACCTTTTAAAGGAGGAGGTAAAAGTAAAATACATTACCAAAGAATGGGTTTATGTTACGATGTCACCAACGAAAATTGCACAAGCAAGAAATTCAGGGCAAATCAAAAATTTCTACTATGAATTTTCAAATCCTGTAGCTTTAAATGACAATGATACATCTCGAATGCATCACAATGTGAATCAAGTACATGCTGGCTCAAATGGATTACCAGCTCCATACACAGGCAAGGATGTCATTATTGGTTACGTGGATCAAGGTCTTGATTTCAATCATCCAGATTTCAGAGATATAAATGGACACACGCGCGTTTTGAGATATTGGGACCATACACTTCCAGTGGCTGCAAATACGCCCCAACCTTATGGATATGGTCAAGCTTGGGATTCAACTGATATAGCCAATGGAATTTGCATTAGTGGCGAAACAACTACTGCTCATGGTACAACTGTTGCTGGTGCCGGTTCAGGAAATGGACTTGCCAATGGCAAAAATAAAGGAATGGCGCCAGATTCAAAAATAATTATTGTTGAATCCAATTTCAATTTGCAAAACTGGACTTTGTCAATTGCAGATGCCTGTGATTATATATTCAAAGTGGCAGATAGTTTAGGTCTGCCTGCTGTTATAAACTTGAGTTTGGGAACCTACTTTGGTTCTCATGATGGTAATGATCCAGCATCAATTTTGATGGAATCTTTGTTGGACGAACATCCTGGAAGAATCATTGTTGCAGCAGCTGGAAACTCAGGAAACAAAGGAAAATATCATGTTCATGGTTTGGTTGATAGTGACACATCTTTTGTTTGGTTGAAAAATAATCCTTCAAGTCAAATTGTTGCAAATTCAGTTTATTTCGATCTTTGGGCAGATGAAAGTGAATTTCAGAATGTTCAATATGCATTTGCTGCTGACAAACCAGCTCCAAATTATGGTTTAAGAGGTTACTCTAATTTTCACACGATTGCAGAAACAGCAAATTCACCTGTGTTAGACACGATTTTCAATGCCGCAGGTCAACGTTTGGGTACAATTCAAGCATATTCTGAAATTGTAAATGGTGTCTTCCATATGGAAGCACTAATTATGAATATCGATTCAACAAGCTATAATTTTCGCTTTGCAACAACGGGTTCAGGAAGCTACGATATGTGGAGTGGTGCTTGGCAAGGCGTTAATGACTTTATCACAATTATACCAAATGCTACGCAAGTGCCAGATATCATTCATTACAATATGCCTGATTCGTTGCAAACAATCGTTTCTGCTTGGGTTTGTTCAGAAAAAGTAATTACAGTTGGAAACATGCGAAATCGTTTTTCATATACCAATAATAATAATGGACCATACGTTCCATCAGATTTAACACCTCCAGGGAAATTAAGTGTGAATTCAAGTAAAGGACCGTCTCGTTTGGGCGTAATGAAACCAGATATCACTGCTGCAGGTGATGTAACATTATCTCCTGCCCCACTTTGGTTATTGAATAATGCTGCATACAATGGCTTAATCGAATTGGGTGGAAAACATGCTGCTAATGGTGGAACTTCTATGGCATCTCCAGTAATTGCTGGAATTGCTGCTTTATATTTAGAAAAATGTAAATCTTCAACCTATGCTGATTTCAAAAAAGATTTGACTAAAAATGCCACTTCAGATGCATTCACTGGAACAACTCCAAACTATGCTTATGGATATGGAAAAGCTGATGCATTGAACACATTATTGTACAATGCAGAAATCGACGGACCAGACTTTTATTGTGGTTTGCCTTACAATTTAACAGCAATTGCCGGAACAGTTGTTAATTCTGCTGATTGGTCAACAGGTTTTTCTGGAAATCCAGTATTGGTAAATCAATCAGGTCAATTTACGGCAACCAATATTGTTTATAATGGAAATTGCATTACACAAGCTACAATTGATATTCCAATGGGAAATATTCCTGCAACTCCAACAATTACAGCAAATGGAAATATTTTAACCGCTTCTACAGCTTCAAATTATCAATGGTATTTGAATGGAAATACTTTGGTTTCAGAAACCAATCAAACAACCACAATTGTCAATGGTGGAGTTTATACTGTTTCTACAACTGGTACGGATGGTTGCGTGGCAACTTCCAATCCTTATAATTCTTATTTAGGAATTGAAATGACTGAATTAGAGAATGTTTATGTTTATCCAAATCCAACATCAGGAGCGATTAAAATTGATGGATTAGTCAACAATGATATTTTAAAAATGTATGATATGCAAGGAAAATCAATTCAAATAAACGCAAGTAGCGACAATGAAATTAACCTTTCAAATGTGGAAAATGGCGTTTATTTTTTAAGTATAATTAGAAACGAAAAACAATATTATTTTAAAATAATCAGAAATTGATTGTAAAACGTCCAGAACTTCTTATTTTTGGCGCAAATAAATTAAAAGAATGAATTTAACAGGAATAATTGCAATATCAGGTCGTGCAGGCCTATACAAAGTAGTAGCACAAGGAAAAAACAATTTAATTGTTGAATCTTTGGATGATAACAAACGTTTTCCCGCGTACGCTTCAGACAGAATTTCAGCACTTGAAGATATCAGCATTTATGCATACGATGAAGATGTTGCTTTGAAAGTTATTTTTGATTCCATTTATGCCAAAGAAAATGGCGGTACAGCACCTTCTCATAAAGAGGATAAAAAAGTACTTGAAAGCTATTTGTTAGAGATATTGCCAACTTACGATCAAGAAAGAGTATATATTTCTGACATAAAAAAACTTTTTCAATGGTACAATTTATTGCACAAAGCAGGCGAATTAAATAAAGCTGAAGAAGTTACAGAAAATAGTCTAGAAGCGATTGAAACATCTGAAAAAGAGGCAACTTCTGAAACAAAAGAAAAGAAAACACCAGCAAAGAAAGCACCAGCTAAAAAAGCATCAGAAAAACCCTCAACCCCTAAAGTTACCGCAAAATCTGCCGGGACGAAAAAAGTTGCAGCTCCAAAATCTGGAACTAGTAGAGGAAAATAATAGCATTTTTTTAATTAGTAGACGAGGATTGAAAACAGAGTTAGCTCTTTTGCAATCCTCGTTTTTTTTTAATACAACATTTTGACATGAAAATTTCAGCTCCAGAAAGAACATTTATCGATAAAAACCTCAACATTCAAACTTGGGAAGACATTGAATCTTACTTCATAAACTTGAAAGAAAGAACTATTCTCTCCAAAGAAGAGTACATTTTATGGTTACAAAATCGCAGTGAACTAGATGCTGTTATAGAAGAGAATGCAGCTTGGAGATATATCAAAATGACCATTGATACCCGCGACCAAACTTTGACAGAAGCTTACACTTATTTTGTAACAGAAATCCAACCCAAACTTGCTCCTTTTGAAGATGCATTAAATCAAAAAATGCTTACATCTCCTTATGTAATTGAACTGAAAAATGAAAAAGATTATTTCATTTACTTCAGAAGTGTGCAAAAAGAACTAGATCTTTTCAGAACAGAAAATATTGCTATTGAAGCAGAAATCAGTGAAGAATCACAACAATATGGTGCAATTTCAGCCGCTCAAATGATTGAATTCGAAGGCGAAAAAATGACCATGCAAAAAGCTTCAACTTTGCTGAAAGATTTAGATGAAAATATCAGAAAAAAAGTGTTTCAATTGATTGGTGAACGAAGGGTAGAAGACAATGAAAAACTAGATGTTTTATTTTCATCTTTGATTGCTAAAAGGCATCAAATTGCTATAAACGCTGGATTCGATAATTTTAGAGATTATAAATTCCACGCTCTTGGAAGATTCGATTACACAAAAGAAGATTGTTTTGACTTTCACAAATCAATCAAAAAACACATTGTTCCCTTGGTAAAACAAATTCAACAAAAACAAGCTGATTTATTGGGGGTTGAAAAATTAAAACCATGGAATTTGGAAGTGGATCCATTGGGAAGAAAGGCATTAAAGCCATTTGAAAACGGTCAAGAATTATTAGAAGGAACAATCAAAATGTTCAAAAATATTGATCCTTTTTTCGCTGATTGCATTCAAACAATGGATGAAATGGGTCACTTAGACTTAGAATCCAAAGAAGGAAAATCGCCTGGAGGCTACAATTATCCCTTGTATGAGATTGGTGTTCCCTTTATTTTTATGAATGCAGTTGGTGCTTTGCGTGATCTGGTGACTATGGTTCACGAAGGCGGACATGCCATTCATTCATTTTTGTCTCGTGACTTGGCACTCACTGGCTTTAAAAATCTTCCGTCCGAAGTGGCAGAATTGGCTTCGATGTCGATGGAATTATTAAGCATGGACCAATGGGAAATCTTTTTCAAAAATGCAGAAGATCTAAAAAGAGCTAAAATAGAGCAATTGGAAACAATACTAAAAATCCTTCCATGGGTTGCTACTATTGATGAATTTCAACATTGGATTTATGAAAACCCAAGCCATTCTGTGGAGGAAAGACAAAATCAATGGGAAAAAATCACCAAAGAGTACGGAACAGGTTTAGTTGATTGGTCTGGTTACGAAGAATTTAAATCTAGGTCTTGGCAAAGACAATTACATTTATATGAAGTTCCATTCTATTACATCGAATATGGAATTGCACAATTAGGAGCATTGGCCATTTGGAAAAATAGCAAAAAAGATTTGGCATTAACCATTCAGCAATATAAAAATGCGCTGAAATTAGGTTATACCAAGCAAATTCCTGAAATTTATGATGCAGCTGGTATTGATTTTAATTTCTCTGAAACCAATATTCAAGATTTAGCACAGTTTTTGAAAAAAGAACTAGACGATTTACTTAATTAATACATATCAAATGAAAAAGTTCACTTTAATCTTATTCACAGTAGCTACTTTAGCTATTTCATTCAATTTCAAAATGATGGCAAACCCTTTTTTAGGTAAATGGCAATTAAAATCTAAAATTGTTCAAAAATTTGAAAACGGAAAGCTACAAGAGGGTTCTGAAAAAAACTATAAGCCAAATAAGAAAATTTATGAGTTTATGGTAGAAGATAAACTCATTGTCATAGAGGACAATGGAAAAACAAAAGAAAAGAAAAAGTATTACATTGAAGGAAGTTTAATCTATATTGGAAAAGAAAAAACTGAAAAAAATCAATATACTTACACTTTTAACAAAGACAACACTGTTACACTTAATCAAAAAAGGATAAAAACCAAAGAAGGAATTACATACGAAGACATTGAAATTCTGACTTTTGAAAAAATTCAATAATCCATTCAAGCCTTGCAAGTTGCAGGGCTTTTTTATGCCAATTTATTGGATAAATGAGTAAAAATTTCCAAATCACCATCCGTAAATTCTACATGCCTTCTCGACATCATCGCTTTGGCCACTTCTATGGCTTTATCAAGTTTAAATGGTACAAATCCTGATGCGCCGCCCCAAGTAAAAGATTCAATCACTTTGTCTGGAAAGTCAGCACCATAAATATTTGAAGATACTCCAACAACAGTTGCAGTATTAAACATCGTATTTATTCCAGATTTGCTATGATCGCCCATGATCAAACCCATAAATTGCACATCAGTTTTTTCAATTGTTCCAGTTTCATAAGAATATGCGCTCACTTTACTGTAATTATTTTTCAGATTTGAAGAATTAGTATCTGCACCTAAATTACACCATTCTCCAATTACCGAATTTCCTAAAAATCCGTCGTGACCTTTGTTTGAATATGCTTGAAAAACGACATTATTGACCTCACCGCCTACTTTGCAATGTGGTCCAAGTGTTGTTGGTCCATAAACTTTGGTAGAGAGTTTCAAACCTGCCGATTCGCAAAGTGCCAAAGGACCGCGAACAACAGAACCTTCCATTATTTCGGCATTTTTACCAATATAAATTGGACCTTCTTTGACATTTAATATAGAAGCTTCCACCTGGGCGCCCTCCTCTAAAAATATTAGATTTTTATCTCCGATAACAATGTTTGTTTCAGAAAGTGGATGAGAAATTCTTCCTTTGGTAATTAATTCAAAATCAGACTTTAAAACTACACCATTGTATTGATATATATCCCAACGATTTTCAAGGATAACCAAATTACCCTTGAACTCAACTTTGTTTGAAGCTTCAATTCCATTTTTAACCAACCAATGATTTCCTTGGATTAACACTTCTCCTTCTTTTAAATTCATAGCTACTAATACCAATTCCTCAGAAGGAATAACAGCAGCATTAACTATTAAATCGGCATTTTCGACTGTTTTAAACTTTGCGGAAAGGTATTTTTCAGTTTGAAAATAAATCTCAGCATCAGGCGCAAATTTCTGCCACCTTTCATCGTTGGTTAAAATCCCCATCCTCAAATTTCCAACTGGTCGAGTTAAAGTCAAAGGAGCAAAACGTAAATGCAAATGATTATCGTGCAATAGAATTTTCATATTAAGCTTTTAAAGTTTGAATATCAGTGGCATTTCCCTTCTTAGAGATTAGAAACAATCCTAAATAAGTGATGGCGCCATTCAAAATAAGTATTTCATTTCCAAAAACATACCCATTAAAAAGTGTTTTAGAATATAAATCAAAAACATAGCAAATAACAGGAGATAAGATACAGATAAATGGAACTAAGAAGTTTTTAATTGATCGTTTGGTAAGAATTCCAAATGAAAACAAACCTAACAAGGGTCCATAAGTATATGCAGCAATAATAAAAACTAAATCGATGATACTTTTATCATTTTTCCATTTAAAGAAAAAGACCAATAATGTGAAAAGGACAGCAAATCCAATATGAATTTGTTTTCTCAATCGATTTTTTTGCTGTTCATTCATGTCATTTCGTCTATGAAAACCAAGAATATCAATACAAAATGTTGAAGTTAATGCTGTAATTGCTCCATCAACAGATGGAAAGAGCGCTGAAATTAAACCTATGATAAAAATCAAGAAAATTCCCTGAGGTAAATGTTGCTGGATAATTGAAGGAAACATATCATCGGGAGCAAATTCCCAACCGTTCTTTTTAGCAAATACATATAAAATTCCTCCTAAAAGCAAAAACAATGCATTGACAATCAACAATACAAAGCTAAAAGTGACTATGTTTTTTTGAGCATCCTTAAGCGTCTTTACACTGATATTTTTCTGCATCATTTCTTGATCCAAACCCGTCATTGCAATTGTCATAAATGCACCACCCAAAATGTGTTTTAAAAAATGATCATTTCTATTAAAATCCGTGCTCCACAATTTAGTCATATTGCTAGCCTTCATGTCTTTCCATATTGTTGACCAATCCCAATGTAAAGCTTCTTTAATTGAAATAATACAAACAACTAAAGCCAAAAGCATGAAAAATGTCTGTAAAGTATCTGTCCAAACAATGGTTTTTACACCTCCTTTGAAAGTGTAAATAATAATCATCATCATAGTTAATACGGTGGTTAACCAAAATGGGATTCCCAATTCATCTAGAACAAAAATTTGCATCACATTAATTACTAAGTATAATCTTACAGTAGCTCCTAACGTTCTAGATAAAATAAAATATCCAGCACCCCATTTATAAGCAGTAAACCCCAATCGATATTCTAAAAATCGATAAATTGAAGTCAAATTGTATTTGTAATAAAGCGGTAGAAGTACATAAGCAACTACAAAATAACCTATGAAAAAACCAATGACCAATTGATAATAAAAAAATCCACTCGCACCAACTTTGCCAGGTACTGAAATAAACGTTACACCTGATAAGGAAGTGCCAATCATTCCAAAAGCAACTAAATACCATTTGCTTTCTTTATTTCCAGAAAAAAAGGTTTCACTAGTTGCATTTTTTGATGTCAAATTTGCTATTAAAATCAAAACCGTAAAATAGGTGATTAACACCGCTGCAATAAGTAATGGACTCATTTATTTTTTTTTGAAATACGAATATAGTTAATTTGAATTGAAATTGATTTAAGATATTTTTTTTTAGTACTTTTGGTAAGAAATCAAAAATTTATTACTTTCGAGCCGATAAGTTTAATAAAACACATTGCAGAAACAAGTTAAGGAGCAAAATCTCCTTATTTTAAAATACATATGACGAATATTTTTGTTGCCAGATTGGACTATGGCGTTACTCAAGAAGAATTAAAAGATGCTTTTGAGCAATTCGGTCAAGTGAATAAAGCTTCTTTAGCCATTGACAAAGAAACAGGTAAATCTAAAGGGTTTGCTTTTATTGAGATGGAAAATGACGAAGAAGCGCAGGAAGCGATAAAATCCTTAGATGGTCAAACCATGCACGGTAGGGAAATCGCTGTAAAACAAGCAGAAGCAAGAGAAGACAATCGTCCGAAAAGAGATTTTGCGAATAATCCTAAGAAAGATTATTCTGGAGAAAAAAAACCTTTTGTTCGCTCAAATGACAAACCCTTTAATAGCGAATACAAAAAAGTGGATCCACCAATCGCTTTCAATCCATTTAGTGCACCTGAAAATATTAAAACGGAAGGAAGAAAGAAAGAAGCTCCCTTGAGCAAAAAATCTGAATCTAAACCGAAAACACACAAAATGGAGGCGTATAAGAAAAGTGGTAAAAAACCACGATTTGATTACGACGATGACGATGATTATTAAAAATTAAATAAAGGAATATAAAGAGCTTTTCAG
>JBFYPS010000361.1:0-3916 GCA_041303135.1 Crocinitomicaceae bacterium
ACGGTGATCCATTGTACCCAATTATCCACTTAGAAGGCGATGACATTGAAGTGGCTTTCACGCATGGAAAAACGTATGGTGAAGATTACTATTCCTTCGTAAATGGTCAACATACAACACAAGGCGGAACGCATCAAAGTGCTTTTCGTGAGTCGATTGCCAAAGTGATTCGTGATTTCTTTAACAAGAATTATGACGCTTCAGACATTCGTCAGTCTATCGTGGCTGCGATAGCAGTGAAAGTGGTTGAACCAGTGTTCGAATCACAAACCAAAACCAAATTAGGTTCTCAGGAAATCGAACCAGGCGGACAATCAATGCGTTCGTTTATCAACGATTTCTTGAAAGACAAATTAGACAATTACCTCCATAGAAATCCGCAGGTTGCTGAAACAATTGAGAAAAAAATCAAGCAATCAGAACGCGAAAGAAAAGAACTTTCAGGAATTCGAAAATTGGCGCGTGACCGAGCTAAAAAATCGAGTTTGCACAATAAAAAATTGCGCGATTGTAGAATACATTTGACTGATATCAAAGACGCTCGACGAGAAGAAACAACACTTTTCATCACCGAGGGAGATTCTGCAAGTGGATCAATCACAAAATCAAGAGATGTAAATACACAAGGCGTTTTTTCATTGCGTGGTAAACCGTTGAATTGTTTTGGATTGACCAAGAAAATCGTTTATGAAAACGAAGAATTCAACTTGTTGCAAGCAGCGTTGGATATCGAAGAAGACATGGACAATTTGCGCTACAATAACATCGTAATTGCAACAGATGCCGACGTCGATGGAATGCACATTCGTTTGTTGCTCTTGACATTTTTCTTGCAATTCTTTCCAGATTTGGTGAAGAGAAATCACGTTTATGTGCTACAAACACCGCTTTTCAGGGTTCGAAATAAGAAAAAAACGATTTACTGTTATTCAGAAGAAGAGCGCCGAAATGCGATTGCTGAATTGGGCAAAAATCCTGAAATAACGCGATTCAAAGGATTGGGAGAAATTTCACCAGATGAATTCAAACATTTTATCGGTGAAGAAATCCGATTAGAGCCAGTCATTCTTTCCAAAGAAGCGTCGATCGAAACAATTTTGTCATATTACATGGGTAAAAATACGCCTGAAAGACAAGATTTTATCATCGATAACTTGCGTGTTGAGAAAGATTTAGAAGATGGTTTGAGCGCAGATAAAGTTGAAAACGACGAAGAAATAGATAAAGCTTCTTAAAAAATGGCTGAAGACGAAATTGAAGATCACACAGAAGATTTTTCAGAGGAAAATCCCTTTGAAAACTCGAGTGTTGACGATAAAATCATTCCGCTGAATGGTTTATATGAAAATTGGTTTTTGGATTATGCATCTTACGTAATCTTAGAACGTGCTGTTCCTGCTTTGTTTGACGGTTTGAAACCTGTTCAAAGAAGGATTTTACACTCTATGAAAGAGTTAGACGATGGTCGCTACAACAAAGTAGCCAATATCATCGGAAATACCATGAAATATCACCCACACGGTGATGCTTCGATTGGTGATGCGTTGGTCGCACTTGGACAAAAAGATTTGGTCATCGATTGCCAAGGAAACTGGGGAAATACTTTGACAGGTGATGGCGCTGCTGCACCGCGTTATATTGAGGCAAGACTTTCGAAATTTGCTTCTCATGTTGTTTTCAATCCAAAAACAACCAATTGGCTTTTGAGTTACGATGGTCGAAACAAAGAACCAGATCAATTGCCAGTTAAATTCCCATTGCTTTTGGCGCAAGGAGCTGAAGGAATTGCAGTTGGAATGGCTTGTAAGATTTTACCACACAATTTTATTGAATTAATAGACCAGTCAATCAATCACTTAAGAGGGAAAAAGATTGAAATTTATCCCGACTTTTTGCACGGTGGTATGGCTGATTTTACCAACTACAACGATGGTTTAAGAGGTGGAAAAGTGCGTGTGCGCGCCAAAATCAAGAAAGTGGACAACAAAACGTTGGTCGTAACGGAAATTCCTTTCGGAACTACTACAAGTTCATTGATTGATTCGATTTTGAAAGCCAACGACAAAGGAAAAATCAAAGTCAAAAAAATTGAAGACAATACTTCTGCGGTTGTAGAAATTATCATTCACTTGGCGCCTGGAGTTTCTCCTGATAAATCGTTGGACGCATTGTATGCATTTACAGATTGCGAAGTTTCGATTTCACCCAATGCTTCGATTATCGACGGTGAAAAACCAAGATTTATTGGCGTAAGTGAAATTCTGCGAATCAATACTGACAATACAGTTCAGTTGTTGAAATGGGAATTGGAAATTCGCTTGCAAGAATTGATGCAACAATGGCATTTCTCTACGTTAGAAAAGATTTTCATCCGTGAGGAAATGTACATCGATTTCAAATTATACGGCGATAAAGAAAATTTATATGCGTATTTGTACAAACGTTTTGAGAAATTCAAAAAGATGTTTGTGCGTGAAATCAACGATGAAGATTTACACCGTTTGACGCAAATTCAAATGATTCGTATTACTCGTTTTGACAGTGATAAAGCGGATGAATTGATTTTGAAGTTGGAAGACGAAATGGAGCAAGTCAAAGAGAAATTGAGTAATTTGATTGACTATGCCATCGAGTATTTCAAAGACTTGAAAAAACGTTTCGGTGAAGGAAGAGAACGCAAAACAGAAATCAAAGTTTTCGACAATATTACGGCTACAAAAGTAATTATCGCGAACAAAAAATTATACGTTGATCCAGAAGAAGGATTCATCGGTTGGGGATTGAAGAAAAACGATCCTGTGAACGATTGTTCTGAAATTGATGACATTATCATTTTCTTCAGCACTGGAAAAATGATGGTAACGAAAGTTGCCGACAAAAAATTCGTAGGAAAAGGCATCGTCCATGCAGACGTTTGGAAAAAAGGCGATACACGCACCATTTACCATGTCATGTATCAAGATGGAGTGGGAGGACCAACGATGATGAAACGTTTCTTTGTAAACAGCATCACGCGTGATACAGAATACGATTTATCGAAAGGAGCGAAAGGTTCTAAATTGCTTTATTTTGCTGTACATCCAAACGGTGAACGCGAAGTTGTTTCCATCATGTTGCGACCACGACCACATTTGAAACGTTTGAGATTCGACATTGATTTCGGTGAACTTTTGATCAAAGGTAGAGCCGCTTCAGGAAATCGCGTGACGAAAGAAATCGTTCAGAAAATTATCCAAAAAGAAGTCGGAGGTTCCACGTTGGCGGCGCGTAAGATTTGGTATGATACAGTGGTTGGTCGTTTGAATGACGAAGGAAGAGGTAAATTTTTGGGTTCTTTCAAAGGAAATGACAAATTGCTAACCTTATACAAAACAGGAGAATACAGACTTTCAAGTTTTGATTTAGCGACGCATTTTGACGAGGACATGATGCACATTGAAAAATGGGTGCCAGACAGACCAATTTCAACCGTTTATTACGATGCAGAGAAAGAATTACATTATGTAAAACGTTTCTTGTGCGAAGTCACATCCGATAAAAAAGTGCTTTTCATCTCTGAATCTGAAGGTTCATACATGGACACGGTTTCAACTTCATATAGACCAGAAGTGCGCATCGTTTACAATAAATTGCTCCGAGAAACCAAGAATTTACCTGACAATGTGGTGAATATCGCAGATTTGATCGAAGTTAAAGGAATGAAAGCGCAAGGAAATCAAATGACGAAATTGAAAGTCAAAGAAATCGTTTTAACGCACGAGATCGACGGCGGTGAACCTTGGCCAATCGAAGAAGGCGACATGCCAGCGTTGGACTTGGATGGAATCGTAGATTTCGACTCAGATTCTGACGGAGATTCTCCAACCATAGAATGGGACATTTTGCCCAAAAAAGATGATGAAGATGAATCTCAGAT
>JBFYPS010000362.1:0-2802 GCA_041303135.1 Crocinitomicaceae bacterium
TTCCTCTATAATTGACTGAAAAACGGTTGATTTTCGGCAAATTAAAACCATCTGCATTCATTTTAGACTGCAAAGTATCCGCCAGATTTTGTGGGATAATTCCTGAAAGCAAATGAAAACCATCTTTTTTTAAAGTCCAGTTTGAAGCTGAAATATTTTTTTGTCCAATAAATTCTCCTTCCAAAATCAATTGATTTGATAGGAGTTGCACATTCATTTGCCCTTTCCCAAATGGAGATTTGGAAGAAGTAGAAACCGACAAGATTTGTCCTTCTTTCGTTTCCGTCGTAAATGCTTTTGGTTGCATGTTTTTCTTTTTCAACGCGCTTGAAACAAAGTCTGTCGCTTGTTTGTTAGTAACACCAGCAGTTTTGGAAATTAAAATTCCAACATTTTCATTTGAACTGTAGTATTGATTTTTTGAAACTAAACTTGAAATGTTTGAATTGAAACTTTTTGGATTTGTCAGATTAAATAAGAAACCTGAAATTTTGCCTCCTGAAACCGTATTTTCAAAATAGATTACGTCAGAAAGTAAATCGATTCCAGCATCCTTCCATGGTGAATTATCGAAATTACTTTGCGCCAATTTTTCAATCTGTGCAAAAACTTCTTTGTCTTTATCGTCCAAAAAAACATCGTAAATCGCAGATTGAAAAAAAGATTTTGCGTCAATTTTAACAACCATTTCAGCAGATTGAGGAATGTAAAGTGCATTTTCATTGGATTTTTTCGCAAACAAAAACTCCGACAAAATAAGTGTTCCCCACAAAAACAACAATCCGAATAATACGGGTAAAATTCTTTTTAATTTAAATTCTAATTGCATGGGATAAAGGTAATGATTTGAAGGGAAATTTAGGCATTAGGATGTAGGATTTAGGGATTAGGTAGTAGGATTCAGGAATTGGGATTTAGGGATTGGGAATTGGGTTTCATATTGTGAATAGCGTTATCTTTGTGGTATGGGAAAGTTTTTGATGTTTATTTTAAAAATGTTTGGTTGGAGGATAGATCCGCATTCGCCTGAGGGTGTGAAGAAAGCGGTCGTTGTGATGGGTCCGCATACTTCGAATTGGGATTTTATCATTGGAAAAGTTGCGTTCATGCAATACAACATCAAAGGTACGTTTTTGATTAAAAAAGAATTGTTTTTCCCGCCATTGGGTTGGTTTTTAAAAGCCATTGGTGGAATTCCCGTTGATCGAAAATCGAACAATAATTTCACAGACCAAGCGGTGGATTACTTTAACAACAACGAAACGATGTTCATGGTTTTTACGCCCGAAGGAACACGTTCTTATAGTCCAAACTGGAAAAAAGGATTTTATTACATCGCCCAAAAAGCAAATGTTCCAATTTACATTGGTTACATCGACTACAAAAAGAAAATCGGTGGCTTCTACCCTACTTTATTCCAACCAACAGGAAATTCAGATGCTGATATTGCAAGTCTCAAAGAAATTTTGAGCAAATACGAAGGAAGATTTCCTGAAAATGGAATTTTTACTGTGGAAGACGATGAAAAAAGAGCTTTAAAAGAATCGAAGTAAATTACTTTTTTTCAATCGTGCTTGTTTTCTTATTGAAGCCGTAAGGACAATGTTTGCAACCGCTTTTGCAGCAATATCCGCGTTTCAAATGATATTTTTCAGTAAAAACGATGTAACCCTCTGGACTCAAATAATAATCTTCTGGATCCATTTTACTTCTTTTCGAAAAACCTGAAAAATCATCGCTCATGGTGCAAAATTAGTTTTTATCTTTGAAATCGTAGCCCGATTAAAATTAATATGTCAGAAAATCAAACTCATTTTATTCAATACGAAAAATCTATTTTGCAGCGTTTGCAAAGCAAAGATTGGGATGAACGCAACATTGAAGTTTGGGTCAAAAGAGATGATTTATTGCATCCAGAAGTTTCTGGAAATAAGTGGCGAAAACTGTATTACAACATCGAACAAGCGAAGCAATACAAATGTGATGGAATTTTCACTTTTGGAGGCGCTTTTTCAAATCATTTGCTCGCAACTGCTTTTGCAGCCCAAGCTTGTGGTTTAAAATCCATTGGTTTTGTGCGAGGAGACGAATTACATAAAGATTCAAATCACACCTTGCGAAGATGCAGCGAACTTGGAATGGAATTGCAATTTTTATCCCGTGAAATGTATGTTTTACACAACGACAAACAATTTATTGACGAATTGAAACTTGAAAACCCAGGGTTTTACGCCGTTCCTGAAGGAGGTGCTAATTATTTCGGAATTATTGGTTGTCAAGCGATTTGGAAAGAACTTCCTGCTGATATTGACCATGTTTTTGTTGCGCAAGGAACTACAACAACCAGTTGCGGACTTTTGTTAGGTTTACCCGATAAAACAGAATTGCACGTCGTTCCTGTATTAAAAGGATTTGATGTTCAAAGTACGATGAAAAATCACTTAAATTGGTTTTTATTTGATGAAAATCTGGCAACAGAATTAGTTGAAAAAGTGAAAATTCACGGTGAGTTTCATTTTGGAGGTTACGGAAAATACACACCCGAATTGTTGCAATTCATCAAAGAAACGTACCAAATTCATCAACTTCCACTCGATCCTGTTTACACCGCAAAAGCGTTCTATGCACTTTCTGAAACGATCAAATCTTCCACTTATGACAATCAAAAAATTGTTTTTTTACATACAGGAGGTTTGCAAGGATGCAAGTCGATTGAAGAAAAAGAAAACATGCGATTCTTTGACTAGGTCACAAAAAAAATGGATTTTATTTTCATAATCAAATAATTATTATATATTTACA
>JBFYPS010000363.1:0-10262 GCA_041303135.1 Crocinitomicaceae bacterium
TATTTACTCTAATAATCAATCACTTAACAACTAATTCATTAGTCAACAAAACTCCAAACCAATTGCCACACCTAATCCATCGCACAAATTTTCTCTGTTATTTCCCTCCCATATTTTCCCAAAAAAAATTCAACCCACAAAAAAAAGCGATTCAAATCTGAACCGCTTTCTCTAGCTTTTTATAAATCTATAATTCTATTAATCTAAAAATCTAATAATCCAATAATCTAAAAATCTAATTATCCAATTATTTATTCCCACTTCTCTTACGATCAGTTTCTTTCAATAAGATTTTACGAATTCTTAAGTTTTGTGGTGTTACTTCCACGTACTCATCGCCTTGGATGTATTCCAAACATTCTTCCAAACTGAAGATTTTTGGTGGAGCCAAACGTACTTTTTCATCCGCTCCTGAAGAACGCATGTTAGACATTTTTTTCGTTTTAGTAACGTTTACAATCATGTCACCAGCGCGAGAATTTTCTCCAATTACTTGTCCTTCGTAGATGTTTTCGTTTGGTGCAATGAAAAATTTACCTCTTTCTTGCAAGTTGTTCAAAGAGAAAGGAATTGAAGTTCCTTGTTCCATCGAAATCAACGATCCATTTTGACGTCCAGGAATGTCACCTTTGTAAGGTTGGTATTCCAAGTAACGGTGTGTCATAATCGCTTCACCAGCAGTTTGAGTCAACATGTAGTTTCTCAAACCGATAATTCCACGAGATGGAATTTGGAAAGTAATTGTCATACGTTCTCCTTTTGGAACCATGTTTGTCATTTCACCTTTTCTACGTGTCACTGCATCTACTGCTGTTCCACTGTGTACTTCTGGTAAATCGATTGTCAATTCCTCAACTGGTTCGCATTTTACACCGTCAATTTCTTTCAAAATTACTTGTGGTTGTCCCACTTGCAATTCGTATCCTTCACGACGCATCGTTTCGATCAATACAGACAAGTGCAATACACCACGACCGAAAACGATCCATTTGTCAGCTTTGTCAGTATCAGCCAAACGCATGGCCAAGTTTTTCTCTAATTCTTTGTTCAAACGATCTTGAATGTGTCGAGAAGTAACCATTTTTCCTTCTTTTCCGAAGAAAGGAGAATCATTGATACTAAACAACATACTCATCGTTGGTTCGTCAATCGCAATACTAGCCAATGGCTCAGGATTTTCGAAATCACAAATTGAATCACCTATTTCAAAACCTTCAATTCCTGTGATGGCACAGATATCTCCTGGTTGAACTTCAGTAACTTTTCTTCTTTCAATACCTTCAAAAACGAAAACATCTTTGATTCTGTGTTTCTCTTGAGAACCGTCAGCTTTAGAAAGAATGATTGGTTGATTTTCTTTGATTGTACCTCTTGTCAAACGACCAATCGCAATACGACCAACGTAAGAAGAGTAATCTAATGAAGTGATCAACATTTGTGTGTTTCCTTCTTCAATTGTTTTTGGTGGAAAATAATTCAATATTTGATCCAATAACGCTGTAATGTCAGTGGTTGGTTTTCTCCAGTCAGTTGACATCCAACCATTTTTAGCAGAACCATAAATGGTTTCAAAATCTAATTGTTCGTCGTTTGCATCCAATTCGAACATCAAATCGAAAACTTTTTCGTGTACTTCGTCAGGCGTACAGTTGTCTTTGTCCACTTTATTGATAACCAACAAAGGTTTCAAACCAAGTGCCAAGGCTTTACCTAAAACGAAACGCGTTTGAGGCATTGGTCCTTCGAAAGCATCCACAAGGATACAAACACCATCAGCCATGTTCAAAACACGCTCCACCTCACCACCGAAATCGGCGTGACCAGGAGTGTCAATGATATTAATTTTGGTACCTTTATAAAGCACAGAAACGTTTTTAGAAACGATTGTGATTCCTCTTTCACGCTCTAAATCGTTGTTGTCCATGATCAAGTCGCCAGTAAGACGTTCTCTTTCATTTTCCATACTTCCTGCTTCAATCATTTTGTCAACCAATGTTGTTTTTCCGTGGTCAACGTGTGCAATAATTGCGATATTTCTAATTTCCATAAAAAAAATCAATGGGGGGAATGAATCCCTTTTTATATTTTCTTGTTATTCATTGCTCAAAACAATCAAAAGGGGAAAGGCATGAACCTTTCCCTTCTTGTCATTTTATAACGTTTTCTTAGTATCTGCGTCTTCCGCCACCTTCAGAACTTGATGCTGAACCGTATCCACCACCAGATTTTCCTTTGTAGCTGCTACCAGAACGAGGTCTGTCGCCGCTTCTTTCACGGTCTCCACCACGACTGAAACCACCACGGTCACCGCTTCTTTCGCGATCTCCGCTGCTTCTTTCACGGTCACCACCGCCACCGAATCCGCCGCTTCTTCCTGAGAATCCGCCACGATCGCCACCGCTTCTACCAGAGAAACCACCGCCACCAGATCTTGGTTCAGCTTTTTTCTTGGTAATTTCGATGCTGATGGTGTTGCCTTCGTAGTTGGCACCATTTACTTTGCTAATGATGTTTTCAGCATGCTGATCATCTGCTTCAAAGAAACTGAATGAAGGTAGCACGTCGATTTTTCCGATGTTTGAAGATGTCAAACCTGCTTCATCACAGATTACACGCAACAAACCTCCAGGATTTAAACCATCTCTTTTTCCGATACTCACGAAGAAACGAGTTTTACCTTCCTCATTGCGAGCAGGTCTTTCTCTTCTTTCGCCGCGGTCAGAACCAAAACGGTCTCCACCTCTTTCACCTCTTCTTTCACCACGATCGCTTCTTTCGCCGCGTTCGCTTCTCTCACCACGTTCACCTATTTTTTCAGAAGCAGCATTTAAATCGCCAGCTCTTTCGTAATATTCGATGAAACGGTTGAATTCAACAGAAATGAATTTTTTGATAACTTCTTCTTTAGAAAGGTCAGCAAAGTCAGACATGATTTGAGGAATAAATTTCTCAATGTCTTTTTCCATTACTTCAGTTTCTTTGATTTTAGAAATCAAACTTGTAAGTTGTACACCACAAATTTCTTCTGAACTTGGAATTACACCAACACCGAAATCTGTTCTGATTTGTTTTTCAATCGCACGGATTTTGAAATTCTCACGTGTATTGATTAATACCAAAGATTGTCCTTTTTTACCAGCACGAGCAGTTCTACCACTTCGGTGCGTGTAATTTTCTATATCATCTGGTAGCTGATAATTGATGACATGCGAGATATCATCTACGTCAATTCCACGAGCGGCAACGTCTGTTGCTACTAATAGTTGTAACGTACGGTCACGGAATCTTTTCATTACATTGTCTCTTTGCGCTTGAGATAAATCTCCGTGCAAAGGCTCTGCGTTGTATCCGTCTTTACCTAATTTTTCAGCTACTGACTGTGTCTCATGACGCGTTCTGCAGAAAACCAATCCGAAGATGTCTGGGTTGACATCAATCAAACGTTTCAAGGCTGCATAGCGGTCTTTTTCTTTAACTGAATAATAGATATGCTCAATATTTTCATTACTCTGATTTTTGTGACCGATTGAAACTTCCAATGGATCTGTCATGTAATTTTTAGAGATTTGAGCCACCTCTTTCGGCATTGTAGCTGAAAATAACCAAACATTTTTTGTCTCAGGAGTTTTTTGAAGAATCATGTCGATGTCTTCTTTGAACCCCATGTTTAGCATTTCGTCCGCTTCGTCCAGTACCACATAACCAACTTCGCTCAAGTTAGCCGCTTTTCTGTTGATCAAGTCAACTAAACGACCAGGAGTTGCCACAATAATTGTAGCTCCTTTCAATTGCGTAATTTGTCTGCGGATATCTGCACCACCGTACACTGCTACTATCGACGTCTGTTTGTCGTATTTCGCGTAATTTTCCAGGTCTTTGGTAATCTGCAAGCACAACTCTCTGGTTGGGCAGATAACTAATCCTTGTGGAAGGAAAGTCCCTGGTTTCACATTGTTCACTAATGGCAAGCCGAACGCTGCCGTTTTTCCCGTTCCTGTTTGCGCTAGTCCAACAAAATCGCTTTCACTTTGTAATAAGTGCGGAATTGCTTTTTCTTGGATAGGAGTAGGTGCATCAAACCCCAAATCGTTTATCGACTTCAGCACCTCATCCCTTAGCCCTAATTCACTAAAGGTCATAAAATATATTAATAATTGGGTGCAAAGGTACGGTATTAAAGTTGATGTTCGACAAATTGGCGAAAATTAACGCATTGGTAATGTTGGATTTTTAGATTAATGGATAGTTAGATTAATAGAAAGTTCGCTTTTATATTGATGCGAATATGGATGCGCTTTTTGATTTCATTACAGATTTTGCTAGAATCGGTGAAATCCAATAAATCCATTCGCAGAGCGAAAATTAAATCCAATATTCCGTGTAATCTGTGACATCCGTGGCTCAATTTTAATTTTTAGAATGTGAATCAATCGTCTGTTCTACAGGTATTACCAAGACTAACAATCCAAACATCCAACACCGACGAAGTCCGCCACGAAGTGAATCTAATACTTCTTCCCCTTCAGCTGCTCTTCAATCCTTTTCGTAATCAAATTAAAAAGCAATTTCACTTCTTTTTCCTCCAATTTTCTACCAAAACGAATCGTTTTTCCCAGATAGTCGAATTCCAATCTTTCGCCGCCACGAATCCAGAAGGATCCTTCCCAAACAGCTTGAATAGAATTTTCTTTCGGTTGTTGAATTCTGATTTTTTTGATGTTTTCGATGAAATAGGGAGTTGCTTTTCCGTAATCTTTGATCGTATTCTTTAAGGTAAATGCCGTTTCGTCGATTTTTAATTTTTCTTTTCCAAACATTAACCAAAGAAAAGCGCGACCAACTCTGATGGCATAATAACCCCAAAATACCAAGAATACAAAAACGATTATTTTTTCTTGGTCAGTTAGTTTTAATGTCAATGACCAAAACATGGTTGCACCGATTGTCAGCCACATAAAAAACCACGCGCCCATCAAGGCTTTTTGCCAACCGATGTTTTCAGGATAAATAACAATTGTTGTTCTTTTTTTATCATCCACAAAACTGATGCGTTCTCCAATCCATTTCATGGCAACAAATGTACAAATTCATTGAGAATGATGGAATATTTTGAAAAGTTGTTTCTCAAATTAATTACTTTTTAATTTTTTATGAATTTGTTTTGCCCTACGAATCAAATAAATATATTTGTGT
This sequence comes from Crocinitomicaceae bacterium, assembly GCA_041303135.1. GTDB lineage: Bacteria > Bacteroidota > Bacteroidia > Flavobacteriales_D > Crocinitomicaceae > JAQVCM01. The sequence goes on from JBFYPS010000363.1 coordinate 5,194, forward strand.
ACTAATAATTTAAAATTAAAATTATGAAAAAATTACTTTTTGCTTTAATTGCTTTTGCTACATTGAGTTTGTCGTCTTGCTCAAAAGAAACTAGAATCAATAACAAATTAGATGGATCTTGGAATATTACTCAATATAGTAACAATGCAGTGCCTTCTGGAAGTACTTTGACAATGAATTTTGATAAAGGTAAAAAAGGTGCTGGAACAGGTTCTTTAGTTGGAACAGGTTTTCTTGTTTTTGCAAATTCTACTTTTACTTATCAACTTACAGATGATAAATTGGTAACTATTACTGGTACAGGTAGTACAGCAAGTTCAGAAACTTACACAGTTACTGAATATTCATCTAAAAATGTTACTTTGACTGAAGCAGATGGAACAATAACAAAATTGGAAGCGAAATAAAAAAATAAAAACTTAGATTTTTAATGGGTTGGTCAAGAATGATCAGCCCTTTTTTTATTTCAATAAGGTTATATTTCCTTTGATCAATGTTTGTTGACCATCCACGCAAGTGCCTTCTAAATAATAGTCGTACACATCAGGGTCACACAGCTTACCTTTGAATGAACCGTCCCAACCAATACTTGGAGAAGTAGATTCAAAAACCATTTCTCCCCAGCGATCGAAAATTCTGAAAGTCATTTTTTCAAGCAATATACTTCTCACATAAAGTACGTCATTGTCGTTATCTTTATTGGGTGAAAATGCGTTCGGAATAAAGATAAATGGATCTCCACAAACAAATTCCAACACTTTCACTAACACTGTATCAGATTTGGTGCAGATGCCATCGGTAACTGAATAGTTAAATGTAGTAGTGGTTTGCATATTAACCGTTGTCACCGCATTGCTAGGATTTGCTATTCCTGAAATCGGAGTCCAAAAAGTAGTATAACCACTAGAAGGTGTTCCTGTTAAAGTAACCGTCGTGCCTTCTACGACCACATTTTGAGATGCAGAAGCGCTTACTGTTGTACTTCCCAAATTGCTCACATAAATTAAAATGGAATCTTCGACTACACAACCATTTGAAGCTGAAGCTGTAATATACAAATACTGTGTTGTTGATGGATTTACATTTACTGTTGTAGCATTTGGTTGACTTGCAATGATAGAACTTGGGCTCCACGTATAAGTGAAATTGATCGCAGGATTTTGATTGGCAACTGTAATTTGACTTTGCTCGCCAGCGCACAAGGTTGTATCACCTGAGAGAATGAGCGAAGAACTAGTAAATTCAACGACTACACTATCGTAAATCGAGCAATCTGGATTGGAAACTTGGAAATAATAAATCGTAGTTCCTTGCGGTGTTATAGTTAATGTTGAATCATTCAAATTGGTGTTCAATTGATCTGTAAATTGATTGTTTGAAGACCATAAAAATTGATTCGCAGTTCCAAAACTGGTACCTGTTAATGTGATTTCAACTGGTACACAAAGTTGAATGGTATCAGGCACATCAACCAACAATGAATCAAAAACGGTGATTGTTACCAAAGCTGTATCCGTTATTTGACAAATGCTATCTGTAACGTACAAATAAACATCATAAACACCTGGATTGATGTAGGTAATTGTTGGATTTACAGTTACTGAATCCACATTTCCGTCACCATAATCCCACAAAAAAGAATCCGTAGTTGTTGAAGTGTTATCGAAGGTTATTTCTAGCGCTGCGCAACCACTTGTTTGATCAGCTGTAAAGTGCGCTTGCGGCGTGATTTCAAAGTCGAATTTGAAAATAATGTTGTTGCAATTTGTGCTTAAGTTGCTATTGGACCAAGCATTTGTAGTTGTTGGAAAATCACTATTTCCACCGCAACCACCGCAAACAGATTGATAAACAATGCCATTTTTGTCAAATCTTGATGTTCCACCATCTACGTGTTCTCTCGCTTGATTTCCACCTAAATATGTTCCATAAAGCAAGGTGCTAAATGTACGATTGATGACCATTAAATAGAAATCAAATCCATTTGGAGGTGTTGCTTGAAATGCATCTGCAGTCACAGACATTCCAGTAAGTGGGGTGTTTTGCAATAAATTTGCACCCCAACCCGAAACGTAAATATTTCCACAATAATCCACTAAAAAGGCAGAAGGAGAAATATTGATATTGGTGTTTCCATTTCCAAAAACGGTAGAATTTAATAGATTGGTTAAATTTGGAGAAAGTTTGGCGATAAATTGAGCACTTGAAGGATTTGAAAATGCAGCATTTAAAATTGGAAAAGCACCACCACGCGATTGACCCAACAAAAAGATATTGTCGTTTCGGTCTATTTCAACGAAAAATGCTTGGTCATAATTGGTTGTACCGATGTAAGAAATACGCTGTAAAGTTGTTCCATTGGGATTTAATTTCCCGACAAATCCATCTGATATTCCACCATTGTAAGCACTTTGCCAAGCTCCAGTGGTAGCAGGTAAATTAGGAGAACAAGTTCCGCCCGAAAAAACCATATTGTAGCTTGAATCAATCTTGATAGAATAGCAAGCATCGTTTTTGCTTCCTCCGATATAAGTAGAAAACATTAAGTTTGAAAGTGTATTATTCAACTTAAAAATAACGCCATCTTGCATTCCTGCGTTATTTGGTTGAACGGCATTCAAAGTCGGGAAATTAGTGGATCTCGAACATGAAGCAACTAGTACATTATTGTTTGAATCCAGCATGATTTCACCTCGAAATTGATCTCCATAATTGGAAGTTAATGAATCGTAAGCATTTGCAGGATAATTTCCTCCAAAAATATTGTAGTTCACACCATCATTTAAACTTCCGCCCATATAGGTTGAGGCCATTAAATTTTGACCATTTGCACTGACTTTCGCAATGTAAATATCTGTCCCTGTCAAACCAAAATTGGCACCATTTGAACTGATCAGCAAACTTGTACCACCGCCGTGAGAAGCTTGATAACCTCCTTGAATCGGGAAATCAGTACTTGATGTTGCTCCATAAATGTATAAATTGTTCTGTTTGTCGCAAATCAAACTGTTGGAAGTTTCTGTTCCTTGCGTGTCATCTCCACCGCCCAAGAAAGTGGTCCAAATCATGGTTGTTCCATCTTGAGAATATTTGGAAACAAATGCATCAGTTGTTACAGAATTGACAACATTTGGAATCGTAAAATTAGAATTTACATCGTATGCACTGTTGTCCGGCGTTGGATACGCATTGCCATAAATCGTTCCAGCAGAGTAGGCTGTGGCATCGTATCCATAAGTGGCTGTCATTCCGAAATTGTCAGTTACTGAACCAGAATAAGTCGCAAAAACCAAAATTGGGTCGATTACCAAAGGAATTTTGGAATCATAATTTCCCAATTTAAATTGCACTTTGTTGTTGATGATTTCAAAAGCACAATTGATGTTCTTTATTTTTCCATTGATAATTTGATAGGCGTAAGGTTTATTTTCTCTAATATTTCCCAATTTGGAAGTGACAATCAAATTTCCTTCTTTGTCAATGGCGATTTTTTGTTGTCCAGCATAATCCAATTGAATCAACGCCGGATTTGCCATTGGAGCCACATGAAACTCATATTTCAATTGCTCATGTTCTTCAATTAACTTTAAATCAATTCCATTGTACAAGTTCATTAGCGTTGCTTCATTGTATCCATGCACATCACTTGTCCATTTTGATTTGTCGTTTCCGATGAAATAATTGTAGTATTCAATAGTTGGTTTTCCTTTAGTAATTGCCGTAATTTCGTTTGCTCCAGCAAAATTTAGGTGAATGACATCTTGCTTGAAAGTATTTGAATTTTCGGTGTAAAGCGGATTTCCATGCGCTTTTTGGAAATGGCTGTAATCTTGCAAATGGAAAAGTAATTTTCCTTGCTGCACCCATAAATTTCCACCTTGAAAATGGGTTTTGAATAAAATGTTTTTATCCCATTGACCTTTATTCTCAATAAAAGCGTGGTGTATAGAATGCTGATGCTCGATTTCTTGGGCAGAAATACCAAGGAAAACACAGCTAAAAATAGTCAGAATGAATAGTTTCATATTCGAAAGATAGCAAAAAAAAACAAAAAGTTGCATCAATTGATTTAAAATTAGTCGAACTGATTTTCGTACTTTTGCAGAACTTTAAAAATAGAATCATGTTAGGATTAAAACTTTCAACAGACCCGCGTTGGGTGAATATTGTGGAATCGAATATCGAAGAAATTTTGTCGGACCATTTGTGGTGTGAGCAAAAAGCGGCGACCAATGCGATCACCATGATTGCGCACAATTCAGAGTTGGAAGAATTGGTGACTGAATTGTTGATTATTGCCAAAGAAGAAATGGATCATTTTCAACAAGTGCATGATTTGATTAAAAGTAAAGGATTGACTTTGGCAAGAGAACGCAAAGATCATTATGTCAATGAATTGTATAAATTCATGAAAAAAGATGGAAGTAGAATTCAATCTTTGACAGACCGATTGCTCTTTTCAGCGATGATTGAAGCAAGAAGTTGCGAGCGTTTTAAAGTGCTTTCAGAAAATATTACCGATCCAGAATTGGCCAATTTCTACCGAGAATTGATGATCAGCGAAGCTGGACATTACACCACTTTTTTAGGTTTTGCTAGAAAATATGGGGTAGGAATCGATGTCAACAAAAGATGGAAAGAATGGATTGATTATGAAGATTCTATCATTGTCAATTATGGAAAAAGCGAAACGGTTCACGGGTAAAAAATAACCCATGCAGCTGAATTTCTGAAGACTTCAGAAACACGTTTAGGGTCACTGATCGACTTTGTAATCCACTGTTTGAAATTCAAAACAATACAAGATTGTTGCGGCCCGCCATTGTCAACCGAAGGCTTCCCTTAGGGTCAAATTTGTTAAGCTTCAAAATATACTGCATGGGCTTCGTTCGAAAACGAATAAGGTCACTGTTTCTGCGTAAGAAAGTACCTATGCTACAAAAGTAAAGAACTTTCAAAGAGTTTTGACAATTTATTTTCTGGAAAATTTAAAGATTTCTTCATTTTAGGCAATGCTAACTAAATTTAATATTTGTAATTTTACTCGCAATTGTTTAATAGTCAATGTC
>JBFYPS010000364.1:0-5856 GCA_041303135.1 Crocinitomicaceae bacterium
AGCATACACACAGCGCAATGGACCTACTTCTGCTCGTTTAGGAAATTTCAGTCGTCTCATAGATTCAGTTGAGTACAAGGAAATTGAGGCAAATTATAAAGTTGGTGATATTTTCTATTACAAAAAATCAACTATTAAAATTTTAGGTAATACTGTGGAGCCGCTTTCGAGATGTCAATACATCGTGCTCGATGGAAATAAGATGTCAAAATCTCAAATTGATTCTTTGAGAAGCGAAATACTTTCCAAGTTTGGCGCAGGGATGCCATTTAAAAATCTAGCGAATCAGTTTTCGATGGAAGGAAAATTAAACGGAGGTGATTCTGGTTGGTTTCACAAAAGCAGAATGGGCGATTTGTTTTGCAAGGAATTGACTTATAAGAAACTTGGCGAGATTTATTTGTTTGATAATGTAGAAAAAAACAAGTATTATGTGGTGTTGAAAACACATGCAGAATTATATGCCGATAGTTGGGTTTATGTGGCGATGTAGCAATTAAATTTTTATGTAGGAATGCCATTATGTCATAAAAAAAGGAATGGCAAAGAATTTGCAAATCTGAATTGATTCATTAATTTTATCCTTTGAAAAATAGGATATTTAAAAAATACAAATTATGGCATTAGAAATTACAGATGCAAACTTTGAAGAGCTTGTATTGAAAGCAGACAAACCGGTAGTAGTAGATTTTTGGGCAGAATGGTGTGGACCATGTCGCATGATTGGACCAGTAATTGAAGAAATGTCTAAGGAATATGATGGAAAAGCAATTATTGGAAAAGTGAATGTTGACCAAAATCCAGGAGTATCAGCTCAATTTGGTGTTCGAAATATTCCAACGATCATTTTCGTAAAAGGAGGTGAAGTTGTTGATAAATCTGTTGGTGCTGTTCCAAAAGCGCAATTGGTTTCGAAATTAGACGCTTTGATTTAATCAAATTTATATTTTAGTAAAACGGCTGGAGAAATTTAGCCGTTTTTTTTGTGACTAAAAATAACCTTTTTCAAGGCTCATTTTTAGCTTAATTAAGCTTATATTTGCCCAAAATTAACAGTAAATGAAGACATTTTTAGACAGGTTAAAAATATACGCCATTGGGTTTGGAATCGGAATGATATTTGTCTTTTTCTTTTTCCAAAATAGAGGTTGCAGTTGGTTGCCTGACAATAGAGTTAAAAATTCCATTTTAGACAGGGTCGTCGTTGTACAATCAGATGTTGACAAACAATTAATTCAAAAAGGAATTTCTCATGCTGATATAATCAACCTATTGAATGACGGAGATGTAGATTTTTCAAAAAGTAAGAAAGATGGCGCTTCCAAAATTTATTTGGTCTCCAAAGACAATATTAAATTGTATTTCACCTTGCCAAATGAAAGTTTTATTTCAGAAGTAAGGTTGGCAAATGTGTCTGTTAAGTCAATCAAAAATTCATCAAAAGGAAACGGAAGATTGATTCATTTTCCAAAAGACGATGAATTGGTGTTTGCAGACACCACGCAATTGGTAAGTTGTCAACAACAAGCATTTGGGATGATCGAAAACAGAAAAATCTTGAAAAGTTTGAAGAAAAATGGAGTTATTGATTTTGAAAAATCAGATTTGAATGTGAAACCTAAAGCGATTCAATATTTATTTTTCAATGATGTAAAAGGTAGAAAAATTGGTGCTACAGCTGTTTGGTATAAAAATAAAATTAGCATCGATCACTTTGATTTACCTTTTGAAACTGATTGTCAATAGAAATTAGTTACAATTTGTTAATAAAACATAACAGAAGAATAGACTACTTTCCATTCTTTTTTTAATTTTGAACAATGGAATTTTCTGCAGAACAAATCGCTGGGATATTATCGGGAGATATTGAAGGCAATGCTGATGTAAAAGTAAATAATCTTTCAAAAATTGAAGAGGGTACTTCAGGTACTTTGTCTTTCCTTTCGAATCCTAAATACGAAGAATATATTTACAAAACAGGTGCAAGTATTTGCATTGTGAACAAGACTTTTGTTCCAAACAAAGCATTGCCTGATACGCTTACTTTGGTAAAAGTGGATGATGCTTATTCTTGTTTTGCAAAGTTGTTGGAATTTTATAATTCCATGAGACAAAAAGCACCTAAAATTGAACAACCTTCTCATATTTCTGAAAGTGCTAAAATTGGAAATGATTTGTATATGGGTGCCTTTGCCTACATTGGTGATAATGTAGAAATTGGAAATAATGTAAAAATTTACCCAAATGTTTACATTGGCGACAATGCAAAAATTGGCGATAATACAACGCTTTTTCCAGGTTCAATGGTCTACCACGAATGTATAGTTGGAAAACATTGCATTATTCATGCAGGAGCCGTAATTGGCGCCGATGGTTTTGGTTTTGCTCCCGATGAAAATGGAGAGTACCAAAAAGTTCCCCAAATTGGAAATGTGATTTTAGAAGATTTCGTTGAAATTGGCTCAAACACAACGATTGATAGAGCTACTCTTGGTTCAACGATTTTGCGAAGAGGTGTAAAAATTGACAATTTAGTTCAAATTGCACACAACGTTGAAATTGGAAAAAATACGGCTTTGGCTGCCCAAGTTGGTGTTGCAGGTTCTGCGAAAATTGGTGAAAATGTTCAAATTGGAGGACAAGCAGGAATTTCAGGACATTTACATATTGCTGACGGTACAAGAATTGTGGCTCAGTCAGGAATTCCAAGTACAGTTAAAAAAGCAGATACTTTGATGGGTTCTCCAGGGATTCCATTGGAAGATTTCAAGAAATCCTATTTCGGATTTAGAAAATTGCCTTTCATTTTGACAAAGTTGAATGAATTGGATCAAAAATTAAAATCACTTACAAAAGATTAACTCATAGAATGGCTGATAAGCAAAAGACCCTCAAAGATGTTGTGAAACTCACAGGAATTGGACTTCACACAGGAGAAAAAGTGAATATGGAAATTTGTCCAGCTCCTGACAATCATGGATACAAATTTCAACGTGTAGATGTTGAAGGTGAGCCGATAATTAAAGCAGATGTTGATTTAGTTGTAGCTACAGATAGAGGAACAACTTTAGAGCAAAATGGCGTAAGAGTTTATACGACAGAACACGTTTTGGCGGCGCTTTACGGAATGGAAATCGACAATGCGTTGATCAAAATTGATGGTCCTGAGATTCCGATTATGGATGGTAGTTCTTGGTTGTTTATTGAAGCAATTGAAAAAGTAGGTCTTGTTGAGCAAGAATCTGACAGAAATTATTTTGAACTTACAGAAAATATTCCGTGGGAAGATGCTGAAAAAGGCATTGAGTTTTTAGCAGTCCCTGACAATCATTACAGAATCACCGTAATGGTTGATTACAATTCTCCAGTGTTAGGAACACAGCACGCAAGTATGTACCACATTGGCGAGTTTAAAGAAAACATTTCAAGATGTAGAACTTTTGTTTTCTTGCGTGAATTGGAATTTTTAGCTAAAAATAACTTAATCAAAGGTGGAGATTTAGACAACGCCATCGTTTTGGTTGACAGGGCTGATATTCCGCAAGAAGAATTAGATCGTTTGGCAAAACTATTAGGAAAAGAAGAATTGAAAATCCAGTTTGATGGAATTGGCGTATTAAACAGTTCTAAACTTCAATATGAAAATGAGCCTGCGAGACATAAATTATTAGATATTGTTGGAGATTTAGCTTTAATAGGAAGACCTTTGAAAGCGCATATTTTGGGTGCAAGACCTGGACATTCAGGAAACGTTCGTTTTGCGAAAGTGCTGAAAGATCAAATCAAAAAGCAAGAAAGTGCTGGTAAAACTTTTGATTTAACAAAAGAACCACTTTACAATATCAACGACATTGAAAAATTATTGCCACACAGATATCCATTTTTGTTGGTCGATAAAGTGATGGAAATCACTGAAGATTCAATTGTTGGTGTAAAAAATGTGACCATGAACGAACCGATGTTTCAAGGTCATTTCCCAGGAAATCCAGTTTTTCCGGGAGTTTTACAAATTGAAGCAACCGCTCAAGTTGGTGGAATTTTCGCTTTGAGTAAAGTGGATGAACCTGAGTTTTATTCAACTTATTTCATGAAAATTGACAATGTAAAATTCAAACAAAAAGTATTGCCAGGTGATACTTTGGTTTTTGATTTAAAGTTGATTACTCCGATGAGAAGAGGTTTAGTACACATGGCTGGGAAAGCGTATGTGAATGGAAAATTGGTTATGGAAGCTGAAATGCTTGCACAAGTTATCAAAGACAGAGTATAGATGATTAGTCCTTTATCAAATATTTCTTCGGATGCAAAATTGGGAGAAAATGTAGTTGTAGATTCGTTTTCTACGATTTTCGAAGATGTAATTATTGGTGATGGAACTAGAATTCATCCTAATGTGACGATCTATCCAGGCACTAGAATTGGCAAAAATTGCGAAATTTTTCCAGGCGCTGTCATTGGTGTTATTCCTCAAGATTTAAAGTTTGACGGAGAATATACAACCGTTGAAATTGGCGATAATACCAAAATCAGAGAATGTGTTACCATCCATCGTGGAACTTCTGATAAAATGAAAACTTCTATCGGAAAAAATTGTTTGTTAATGACTTACGTTCACATTGCGCACGATTGTCAAATTGGAAACAATGTGATTTTGGCAAGCTATGTTGGACTTTCAGGTCATGTTACGATTGACGATTATGCCATTTTAGAAGGAAAAGTTGCCGCTCAGCAATTTGTTCGCATTGGCGCACACAGTTTTATTGGTGGTGCATCTTTGGTGAGAAAAAATGTTCCTCCATATATCAAAGCCGCGAGAGAACCTTTGACATTTGCTGGTGTGAATTCTGTTGGACTGAGAAGACGTGGATTAACAGATGCAGACGTTCGTGAAATAGAAGACATTTACCGTGCGATTTACGTGCAGAACAACAACATTTCCAAAGGAATAGAATTGGTTAAAGAAACGATGCCAGAAACGGCAATTCGCAAAGAAATATTGGATTTCATTGAAGGTTCCGACAAAGGAATCATCAGAGGAATGATCTAAAAATAAATTGATTGCATAGGAAATTTGAAATTGGAGTCATTCAGTTTCAAATTTTTTGTTTGTAATCGTCAACATTTTCAGCATGAATAGAGGAGAAGTTATTGAATTAGAAATCACAGGATTTGCTTTTGGAGGAAATGGTATTGCTAAAATCCCAACGGAAGAAGGCGATTATGTCGTTTTTGTGGAAAATGCCTTTCCAGGTCAAATTGTCAAAGCGAAAGTCGAAAAAAAGAAAAAACGCTACGCAGAATGCAAGTTGATTGAAGTGATTAAGCGTTCTCCGCTGGAAGTTTCATCGGACTTTCAAGAAATTTCTGGTGCGCCTTACATTTTTGTTCCCATCAAAGTGCAAGAAGAATGGAAAAAATCAACGACTTTAGATTTATACAAGAGAATTGCTGATATTCAAGAAATTGATTCAGTTTTCGATACATTTGTTTCATCTCCATTGGATTACAATTACCGCAATAAAATGGAATACAGCTTTTCCAGTATCGAACACGATGTAATTACTGGAGAAGAAAAAGATGGCGCTTTCGCTTTGGGATTCAAAAGAAGAGGAACTTGGTGGAAAGTTGAAAATTTGAACAAAGAAAGCGGTTTGTTTGATGCGCAATGGGAGAATTTACTGATTGAAGTGAGAGATTTCTTGAAAGCGACAGACTTACCAGCTTGGCATCCACCGCAAAAAACGGGATTTTTTAGACACATTGTGGTGAGAAAATCGTTTTTTCAAGATCAATTGTTGATCAATTTAGTGACTTCTTCTGAAGGCGTTAAACAATTTGATGTCAACGCTTTTTCTC
>JBFYPS010000365.1:0-9598 GCA_041303135.1 Crocinitomicaceae bacterium
GATCTGTTAAGCCATCCGTAAAAAAGTAGAAGAAATCATCAGGAGCATAGTCTATTTCAATAAATGGAATTTCATCTAGCGATTGATAGTGTTCTCCAATTGAATTTCCTTTGAAGTTTAATATTTTGTGTTCGTTGGCGGTAGAATCATAATATATGACAATCCTTTTGATTCCAGCGATTTGGATAATTGATTTTTCAGGAATTACTCTGAAGATTGCTAAATCTAAAGCGTCAGAAATTCTATTTTTTTTATCAATGTTTGCCAAGTTTTCGATGATTTTTTCGTTCATCTCATTGATGATAACTCGTAAATCGTCGTGTTTTTTCGATCTTGAAACCAATATTTCATAGCTCAAAACAGAGAGTAAAGCGCCAGGAATACCATGACCAGTGCAGTCTCCAATGCCTCCGATTAAGGCATCCCCGCCGCTTTTTTCGATTAAGAAACCAAAATCTCCTGAAATAAAATCTTTGGGTCTATTAATAAACAATGATTTTGAAAAACAACTTTGTAGTTGATCTCTTTGTAGAAATATTGCTTCTTGAATTTTTTGTGCATAAACCATAGAATCAGTCAATTCATTCATGGTGTCTATAATCTCATCAATCGCTTTTTTGCTGATAGGCTTCGATAAGAACGCCTTCATATTCGTCGATTTCGCCCTTTCTTTGTTTCGCTCTTCTGTATTTCCGGAAATATAAACCACTGGAATTGAATTCATTTTTTGAATTTCTTTCATCGTGTCAATTCCATCCAAACTTCCTTCCAAGCGGATATCCATCAAAATTAAATCGGCGGTATTTTCTTCGAAAAATGCAATTGCCTCCTCACCACTTTCAAACGTTGCGACAACTTCATGACCTAAGTCTTCAACATACTCTTTATAAAGTGTTTGAATAATTATTTCATCTTCAACAATGACGATTTGTTTTGACATAGTTAATTTAATTAAGACCTATTTTTGTTTGATAATAAAAAGAGTAGATGATGTAAATCATACTTACAAGAATTAGAAATGCGATGAAAATTAAAAATGAGATAAAGTCGCGATTGCTGTTATTTTTCATTGAATGGGGTAAAACTTTTTATTTTAATTAGTAAAAACCACCACCAGACTAGTTGGCGAAATTAGTTTTATTTTCATTGAATTTTAAATAAACAGATACGCATGACAATGTGTATTCAACTACATTTTTAAGATGAACAGATGCTAACAATTTTTAAAAAAGTATTTTTGTTTATGATTGCTAAAATTCAATATCAGGGTGGGAAAATTCATTTTTTGAAAATGTTCAGATTTTCTCTGTTTTTGATATTTGCACTATGGTCGGATTTTGCTGAGTCTCAATACAATTATCTATCACCCCTTTTTGATTTAAATTCTGGTTTGCCCCACAATGAAGTCAATGACATTGTAAAAGATGATGCAGGCTATATTTGGATTGCCACTGACAATGGACTTTCGAGATTTGATGGTTATAATTTCATCAATTTCAACCATGAAACGCATCCAACCTTATTCAATGAAAGCCGAATCACTAAAATTCATAAAAGAGGTTCAATACTTTATTTATTAACGGCTTCTGATGGATTAATTGAACTGAAAACCAACAAGATTTCGTTCAAAAAATTGTATACGGCAAATCCGATTGCAATGGCTTTTTCAAATGACACAACTGCCATTCTTTTTGATTCTGGAAAATTGGTCTTTAAGGTTAAAAACAAGGTCATTTTTATTCAAAAATTAAATTCTTACACCAAAACTGACATTGCTATTTATCAAGGAAAGGTTTTTGTTTCATTGAATAACAAATCTTTAATTGCAATCAATCCAAAATTTCCTGCAAAGCGAATCAAAATTGGCATTCAAGAAACGGATCAAATAGGCAAGTTGTTTGTTTCGAAAAAACATGGTCTTGTATTGTGGAATGGAGATGTTGTGCGCTTGCTTAGAAATAACACGTTGGTTGATCATCCTGATTTTATCGATAAAAAGCATATAACCTATTTTGGTGAAGATGCTGAAGGAAAACATTTATTCATTGAAAAAAGCAAAATTCCTTATGTAGTAATTGGTCGGCAGATGATCGGTTTTTTTTCTCCCATCAAACAGAAAAACATACAGCATAAATTTATTTTTAGACTAAATAAAACTTATATTTTGGTAGGAACCAATCAAGGCGTAATAAGAATGGAGCAAAAGCCTGCTTTGTCTTATTTAATTGATGATTTTTCTTTGAACGTTGACAATTATATTTTGCAGCGGCGCAAAATTATTGAGCACAAAGACAAGCGTTTTTATATCGGTTTTCCTCGTGTTTTGGAGGAAAAAAAACAAGTTGTTAGCCGATTTTCAAATAAAAACCTTGTCACTTACGATGGGATGATTTTTAACAATGAATTGTTTTGTACAACCGAAGGAGATGGATTGGTTAGTTTTGATTTACAGACCAGAGAAATCACCAATCATGTCAATAACCATCTTGGATTGCATGAAACTTTTCAATCAATCATCAAGGTTTCTGATTCTCAAATTTTATTGTGCGGAGGAAATAAAATGGTTTTGTATAATCCAACAAATAAAACCACCAAAGTCTTTTATTTGAAAAAAGGAACTGACATTCATGTTGCCGTAAAAAATGACAATTCAAATATTATTTATCTAGGCACCAATAATGGATTATCTCGCGTTCAACTTACCAAAGAAAATGGATTAAATATCCTTGATTCAGGTAAGCAACTCAATATAGAAGTGAGAGATATTCTTTTGAGAGAAAAGCAACATGAAATTTGGTTAGCAACATTCAGTGGTGTTTTTGTGTTGAATTTAAAAAATCTAAAAAAGGAACAAGAATATACGCAACCAAATCAGGTTTCAAACATGAAAGTTGTAAAATTGGTTGAGGATAAATCTAATTGTATTTGGGCATCTACTTATTCAGGCATCACGATTTACAACACTGAAGATGGAACTATTCGATTTATCAATGATAGTCATCTGCTTAATAATATTGAATACAATAACAAATCAGCGTGCTTATTGAACGATGGGAAAATTGCTTTCGGCGGATTAAATGCATTTGAAATCATCGACCCAAAGGCGTTGAACGAATATAAATATGCCAAAACCTTTGCTATTTCTGGTGTCGAAACGATTCAAAGCGAAAATAAAAAATGGTTTTCAGCCTATCACGAAGGAGAAAAAATCACTTTTCAAACTGACAAAGAAGCCATAAAAATTTACCTTGCCAATTTCGATTACCAATTCGGAAATGGGTATTCTTTTCAATACAGCTTAGATGCTAAAAATTGGTTTAAAACGGATAAAAAGAACTGGATCTTAATCTCAAATCTTGCTTATGGCGAATATGAATTGAAAGTTAGGATGTATAATCCATTTGGCCAGCTTGTTGAAGAAAAAACTTTTTCATTAACTGCAGAGACGTCGGTTTTTTATAAAACAGAATTTCTAAGTTTTATCTTTATTATTGTAATTATTATCTCGATTCTTTTAGTCTACACATTAAGACGTTCTCTGCGCATTAAAACAGAAACAAAATCGCGCATCGCAATGGATCTTCACGACGAATCTGGAACAATCTTAACACGCCTTTTGATGTTGAGTAAAAAAGAAAATATTCAAGAAAAAGAAAAAGAACAATTGCAAGCTGGCTTGAGAGAAGCATTGTATAATTTTAGGACTTACATAGATTCCATTTCGCGTAAAAAACACACTTTGCAAGATTTAACTGATGAATTGAAGGATTTTGTAACCATTTCATGCACCGATGTCAAAATTGTAGTTGATTTTAATTCCAAATCCGATTGGGACTATCATGTTAAAGGAGAATTGTTCCGTGACATCAAACTTTCTATTTATGAGATTGTAACAAATTGTATTAAACACGCAAATGCTGACCGTTTGTCGATTAAATTCTTAGCGATAAACCAAAAACTTAAAATCGTAATAACAGACACAGGTCATTGCAATATTTTGGAATTGGAAAGTTACAAAGGAAACGGCATTCGAAATATTAAAAAGCGAATCCAGAGAAATCAGGGTCAATTTAAATACTATGTTTTAGAAGGTACTACAGGATTGACGATAGAGATAAATTTACCATTGGCATGAAAAAAATCATCATCATAGAAGACGATATTCATTTAGCACAATTGATGCAAGAGAATATCAATGCGATTGAAACTTTGGAATGTAAACACGTTTTTCTCAATCCAATTGATTTCTTAAATAATCCGATTGAAGCAGATATTTACTTGCTTGATATCGTCATGCCAGAAATGAATGGACTAGAAGCGATCGACAAAATTTTGAAATTGTTTCCCAATTCAACCATCGTGATGAATACCATCAAAGACGATTCCGAAACCATTTTCCAAGCGCTGCAATTGGGTGCTTCTGGATACATCGACAAACAAAGTTTTCAAAGAAATTTCAAAGAAGTTTTTTCAAGCATTGAAAATGGCGGCGCTTACATGACCCCGAAAATCGCCCGAAAAGTGATTTCCTTTTTCAATCAACCGTGGAACATTTCAGAACAATTAACTGACCGTGAAAAAGACATTGTAAACGGAATTTTGGACGGTTTGAGTTACAAACTTATCGCTGATCGATATGAGATTGCCATTGACACTGTTCGCATGAATGTCAAAAAAGTCTATCGGAAGTTGAATATCAATTCTAAATCTGAATTGTTTAAAATGATGGGAAATAAACGCAGGTAGAGAAATCACTTTTCTTTTGTCAATCCTTCATTCAACTTAAACTCCAACGCAATAAAACAAGCACAAATTCCCCAAATTGGAATTGCCGCTTTGTCGGTGTCTAAATAGTTGTTCAAAATTCCGTGAACGAAGTAAGTCACCAACGCTAAAATCATCGCGAGAATCAACACTTTCATTTCGCGTTTTTCCGATGGCCAGCGGTTGTAAAGCGTAATTCCTTTGTAGAAAATCGCTGAAATCAATGTCAATACGAGAATCAAACCCATGAATCCCATTTCTGCCAACGGACCCAAATATTCGCTGTGCGCATTTCCGCCATCTCCGAAGTTGGTGGAAATAATCGTCAAATTTTCTGGCTCTTGGAATCTGGCGTATTCAAGGCGTAAGTTCCTGGACCAAAACCAACAATCGGACGTTCTTGAAACATCGCAATGGCGCACGACCAACGGTTGATTCTTTCCAAATTGGAGGCGTCTGTCGTTACGTTTGCAGCACTTTCCAAGCGTTTACCGAAATCTTCTGTCGTGTGTTCTGATTTGTTTTTCGACATGCTTTGTTCAATCGATGTCCAAGAGAAAAACACGAAAACACCAATCGTTGCCACGACGCCCAAGATCAAACTAAACTTGATTTTGAAGTGAATCAAAAGCCAAACAAACAATGCAGCGATGATGCTCAACCAAGCGGCGCGTGTGTAAGAGAAAAACAGGGCAATCAAATTGATGGCAATCAAAACCAATAAAATCGCTTGAATCAAAGGCGGATGTTTTTTGGAGAAGTAAATTCCAAAAATGATCGGAACCAAAAATGCAGTCATCGCGCCATAAATCGTATGATCTTTGAAAAATGGCCACATCACCCAGTGACTTTCTTTTTCGCCGAAAGCATAACTTGCGTGCATAAAAACGGTGTAAACCATGGCGATGGTCATACCAATGGTGAAAAACCACAAGAAAGTTTTGATGTTTTTTTCTGACAAGAAAACGCGCGAACCGTAAAACAACATCGGTACCATAAACCACAATCGAGCCAGCAAAAATTTGAATGAAACGAGCGGTAAATCACTGGTGATTGACGTAAAAAGCACCCAAAGCAAATACAATCCGATCGCCCAAACAATGGCATTTTTCCAAATGAAATCAGGGAAAACTTTGTATTTGATTTGCTGAAAAAGCAGTAAGAGCATCAAACCAAAAAGCAAGGGCTCAGTGGGAACAAACAAACCAAATCCGTTGACATATTCTTCGATGTTGACAGAAAGTGGTGTCAGTAAAAACAGCAACAAAAAAGTGAATTGCGTATTGAAAACCGCGCTGTAAATCGCTAAAAGTACCACTGGAAAAGCCAACATGTAAAGCTGATTTTTCCAAATGAAATAGGAGGAAAGCGCAATGAACAAGGCGCCAACCAACAACAACCAACGATTTGTTCGAACGAACTGCACTTACGCGATTTTTCTCAATTCTTGAATGCGGTCTTGAATCAATAACGCAAAGACCATGAAAATGAATGTAGCAAAAACACTTACAATCACGATGATTGCTTTTTTCGGTCTGTCTTTTTTGTCGGCAACAACCGCTCTTTCTACCACAAATTTATGGTTGAAATTGGCGTAAGCATCAGATTCTGCTTGTTCGTAAGCAACTTCAAACTCTGATAGTTTCACGATTTTTTCGTCTCTCAACATCGCCAAACCGTCAAATTCAGCACCGTATTTCATATTGATTTCCAATTTGTCTTTGAAGAATTTGCGGTCTTCAGCACCTTTCGCTTCGTTGTAAGCCGCAGAAAGTGTCGCGCGACCTTCAGAAGTAACAACGCCCAATGCAGAAAGGCTATCCAATTTCATTCTGATTTCTTTCAAACTCGTTTCAATCAATTGCTTTTTACGCTGACTGATTTCAAACGCAGGAATTGTTCTTTCCTTCACCATGTCGTTTTTCACGGTATCGATGAGGTCTACAATTTTGTTGGCGATTTCAGCGGCCAATTCTTTGTCAGAGTCTAACACATCAATTTGAATCGATCCATATCTTGTGCGGGTAAAAAGAATGTGTTCTTCATACGCTTTGCCCAATTTGTAGAATTTATTCGGATCATCCATGTCGATGTCGTAGTGTTTGAACAAGTCAAAACGTTGCACGATTTTATCTCTGATACGAGATGATTGCAGGATTTGAACCATTTGTTCAGATTGTTCTTCTTCCCCAAAATCCATCGAAGACGCTTTCGCATTTCGTTGTTCCGAAAAGGAAACTGTACTTGTTGCCGTTGGGAAAACAAGGGCAGTTGAGAGGTATAAAGGAGTCAATAAGAATGAGATAACCAACGAGACAACAGATGCTGCTGCGGTCACTATTCCAATTATTTTGCGTTTTTTCCAAACAAACAGAATCAAATTTTGACGTTGTTGTTGAAATTCAATATTTTCTTGCTCCATGTATTTCTTTTTGCGTGTGCGAATTTACTTTAAAATCTCCAATTTTTCGAACATCATGGATAACTAAAATTATTGGGTTTTATTGTGGGAGCTTAGGGGAGATGTTAGGATTTTAAGATGTTAGGATTTTAAGACATTAGACCTGAGACAATAGACCAAAGACATTAGACTGTCTAAATATCTAATAGTCTGATTGATTTAAGCTCGGATAAAAGGGGAGGAAATATTTAATATGCTTATAACATTAAAATAAAATCTTTACTTATAAAAATTCATCTCCTCAATATACCGCTGCACGGGCTCAGTGAGCAAATACCGCACGTCTTTGCGTTCTTTGATGGCGTTTCGCACAAAACTGGAGGAAACTTTCATTACGGGTGCGTCGTTGCAGAAAATGACATTTTGATGGTCAGCGAAAAGGTTTTCATGTTGATTTCCAATTTCTTGTACTTCTTGTTCTTCTTGGATGGTCAACACGCGTGGATAGACGTAAAACTTGTGGTTTTTGAGTATCGTTTCGTGGTTGAACCATTTGTGGAAGGTGCGTAAATTGTCTTCTCCCATGATGAGCGCAAACTCATTTTCAGGATATTGCTCTTTCAAATAGGCGAGGGTAGTGGCGGTATAACTCGGTTTGGGCAATTTAAATTCGATGTCGCTGGCGCGCAGATTGTTGTTGTCTTCAATCGCAATTTTTACCAAAGCCAAACGGTGATAATCGGCCAACAAAGAAGACTTTACTTTCAGCGGATTTTGAGGTGTAACCATCAACCAAACTTGGTCCAAATCGGTGTAATCCGCCATGTAATTGGCAATCACCAAATGTCCCACGTGAATGGGGTTGAAAGTGCCAAAATAAAGTCCAACTTTCATGCTTACGCGTTTAAAAATTTTGCGACAATTGCTTCTGCTTCTTCGCAGGCTTTGTCAAGGTGAACATTGAGTAAAACCACGTCAAATCCTTCAGCATGTGCCAATTCTTCTCGGGCTTTTCCCATTCTCACTTGAATTCTGTCTTCAGATTCAGTGCTGCGGCTGCGCAAACGAACTTCCAATTCTTCAATCGATGGCGGTTGCACGAAAACGGACAAGGCTTGATCGCCAAATTGTTTTTTCAGGTTCAATCCACCGATGACATCTACGTCAAAAACAACTGATTTTCCAGCGGCCCAAATGCGTTCGATTTCGCTTTTCAGCGTTCCGTAGTAGTTGTCGGTATAAACTTCTTCCCACTCAACAAAAGCGTTTTCAGCGATTTTTTGTTTGAAACCTTCGACACCTAAAAAGTGGTAATCTTTGCCGTCAGTTTCATTGTTGCGCGGTGCTCTGCTACAAGCAGATATAGAAAATTCAAGGCGCTTTTCAACGGAAAGTAAATGTTTTACAATCGTTGTTTTCCCAGCTCCAGAAGGTGCTGAAAAAATAATGCATTTTCCTTGTTGCTCTTGATTCATGTGATTTTATTACAAGGTATTAAGCACTTGTTCTTTGATTTTTTCCAAGCTATCTTTCATGTCAACGACCATTTTTTGGAGTTCAACATGGTAACTTTTGCTTCCCAAAGTATTGATTTCACGACCAATTTCTTGGGTGATAAATCCTAATTTTTTTCCTGCTGAAGGCAAAACCATCGTTTCTAAGAAATAATCCAAGTGGTTCGACAAACGCATTTTCTCTTCCGTGATGTCTAATTTTTCGATGTAAAAAATCAGTTCTTGTTGGAAGCGATTTTCGTCCATGTTTGGATTGTCCATGTCTTCCAATCCTTTGCGCATGCGCTCTCGGATGATTTCGATGCGTAGGTTTTCGTATTTCGGAACGTCGGCCAACAAAGCTTTGATTTCGCTGATTCTTTCCGTAAATTCTTTCTCCAACGCTTCGCCTTCTTGACGACGGAAATTGTTTAATTGTTGACAAGCTTGTGCCACCAAATCAGTCAAAAACGCATTTTCTTCTGCGGTGATTTCTTCTTTGGCTTGCATGAAAATATCTGGCATTTTCACGATTAGTGATAAATAATCTACTGATTTTTCGCCCAATAAATCATTTGTTTGCTTCAAATCTTGGTAGTAAGCAAGCGCCAAATCTTTGTTGATTTCAACGGACTTAGTCGCGCCAGTACTTTCAATATTGACGTTTACCTCCACTTTTCCACGATCCAAAAGTGCAGTAACTTGTTGTCTGATTTCTAATTCTTTTTCACGGTAAAAAGGCGCAGTGCGGACATATAAATCCATGCTTTTGCTGTTGAGCGATTTCACTTCAACACTTACTTTTTTCCCTTCGTAATTTCCGGTGGCTTTGCCATAGCCGGTCATTGAATGCAACATATTTTGGGTATTTTTTTCTTTGGAATTATTTCCAGTGAGAATTAATTCTTTTGCCAATTTTCTTTCTGAATTTCTTCAAAAC
>JBFYPS010000366.1:0-3782 GCA_041303135.1 Crocinitomicaceae bacterium
AGCAAGTATTGGTACTTATGTGATTTATTTCGAATCTTTTAATAGTGAAGGAAAAATATTTACGATGAGAAAGACATTTGTACTTGCTGGAAAATTATAATTTAGTTATTTTTTTAAAGTAGTCATATTAAATAGTTTATAGAATGGGCTATTTATAGTAAAAAGCCGTTTAAAAATTTAGTTTTTAGAGTAAAAATTCGATGAATGACACTTTTTTTTTCATATAAATTGTAATTTAATCGATTAAAAATTGTTGAACATCTAATTTTTTGCATACCTTTGTGGTTGTCAAAAATTTAGTTGTTTTATTGTGTTTTTAAAAAGCTCAGTAAATTCAATTGTTTTGGAGACAAATATCAATTAATGGTATTAAAATTAGACCATCAAAAAAAATAGAAATGAAGAAACTGTTACTTAGTTTTACAGCATTTGTTTTAGGAATGAATGTTTTAAATGCTCAAACACAAGATCAAAAATTTAGTGCTGGACTTCA
Source organism: Crocinitomicaceae bacterium (assembly GCA_041303135.1). Taxonomy (GTDB): domain Bacteria; phylum Bacteroidota; class Bacteroidia; order Flavobacteriales_D; family Crocinitomicaceae; genus JAQVCM01. Next base: position 494 of record JBFYPS010000366.1, read on the forward strand.
CACTGGCGTTGTAAATTACAATGGTGAATTGAATCGTATTTGGTTGAATACAGATAAAGCTTACAGAGCTCAGTTCGGTATTTCTGCTGCATATAATTTGAATTCATTTTTTAATCTTGCTTTCGATGCTTCAAAAGGAGGTATTGGATATCACGTTCCAGAAATGGGTGGTTTCCGTGCAGATTTGACTCAAGGTAATTTACAGTTAAGATTTAAAATCAACAACGGAAGAATGTTGAAAGAAGATTGTCGTTTCCAACCTTATGTATTCGGAGGTTTTGGTTTCGCAATGTTCAAAGCAAAAGATGACGATAGTTCTAAATTGGTTGTTGAAGGGACTGATTTCACAAAAAACATCGGTTTAGGCTTCACTGTTAAACTAACTCAAAATATTGGATTAAATTTCAATACTTTGTATACAACTTTATCAAGTGATAGACGTGATCACCAATCTTTGGCTTTCAATGATCAATATTTGATTAACAGTGTTGGTGTTGTTTACAATTTTGGTAAACCAAAAGATACTGATGGTGATGGTGTAACAGACCCTAACGATAAATGTCCAGAAACGCCAGCTGGTGTTGTAGTCGACAAATACGGTTGTCCATTGGATTCAGACAAAGATGGTATTCCTGATTTCCAAGACGAATGTCCAGAAGTTGCTGGTACTGTTGAGACAAAAGGTTGTCCTGATGCTGACAAAGATGGTGTTGCTGATAAAGATGACGATTGTCCTGAACTTGCTGGTACTGCTGCTACAAACGGTTGTCCTGATGGTGATGGTGATGGTGTTGCTGACAAAGACGACAAATGTCCAGAAGTTAAAGGAACAAAAGCAATGAAAGGTTGTCCAGATGTTGATGGTGACGGTGTTGCTGAATTTGAAGATGCTTGTCCAGATGAAGCTGGAACTAAAGAAAACAAAGGTTGTCCTGAAAAAGTGGAGCCACCAGTTAATCCTATTTCTTCAAACTTAGAGAATCTAGGAAAAATTGATGCACAATTCCAATCTTCAGAGTATGTTTTGAGAAAAAAATACAAAGATCATTTGGATCAAGTTGCTGTTGAATTGTTAGCTGATCCTACTGTGAAAGTAACTCTTTCAGGTTATGCAGATTCAAAAGGAGATAAAGCGTTCAATATGCCATTGTCTCAAAAAAGAGCTGAAGCAGTGAAAAACTACTTGGTTAAAAAAGGAATCAGTGAAGATAGAATTACTGTATTATTCTTCGGTGAAGAGAATCCAAAAGGACCAAATGATACACCAGAAGGTTTAGCATTAAACAGACGTGTAGAGTTTAAATTCACGAAATAATCTTTATAGATATTTGAAAGGGGCTAAGTTTTTACTTAGCCCCTTTTTTATTGGAATAAATTTCTGTGAAAAAATGAAAGCACAAAGATTTACCTATCCGTAAATCTTGACCTTCAAAATAGAATTAAGATTTTACTTCTGAAAGAATCTCCATTTAGATTTCAAGCAGCTCATGCGGTAATCGTCTAACAATTCAGAAACGCCTTTGCCTTCGATCTTTTGCAACAACTTGTAAGTTCCTTTGCCCATTTTATAATCCATTTCATCTTCGAAGATGGGAATGATGCCTAAAAAGTGAATTTCCTTGTCTTCAGTTTGAATTGGCGACAATTCTTTCTCCAAAAAGTAGGGCGAATTGAGCATCAAGTATTTTTGTTTCATCGTATTGGAAAGTGGCAACGCTGGATTTCCATTCGGGAAAGTATGACCGATTCCATACCACGTTTCTTTTTCGATGCAATGTTTGGCTAATTTTTGAATCCATTCAATGACCCATTTTCCATTTTCGGTGGTTAAATCCCAATAACTTGGGAGGCAAAAATACAATTCTGCATGATTGCGTTCTTTGTATTTTTCAGGAACAGGCATGGCATAGTCGCTCAAACCATTGGTCATCAAAACGATGATTTCTGAACGCATTTCGATTTTGATTTCTAGTAAAGGGAAATCATTTTCAGACGCAGAAAGGTGCGTTTTGACATTGTTTTCGCCAAATCTTTCAATCAATGTTTGCTCGAGGATATTCATGACTCAAAGATAAGTCTTGTTGCATGAAAAAAATGGTAAAATGGAAAAAAGATTTAAGCGGCAACCCTTTGTAAAATGACTTTGCAAGGAATCGAAGATGTTACAGTCACAAAATGGTTTTCGAAAAGTGGAATCGAAAGAAAATCGCCTGCTTGAAGTTGGTGAATTGTTTCTCCGATTTGGATGTCACAAGTACCTTCAACGATTAGAAAACGTTCAAATTCATTTGTGTGAATTTCTTCAGGAGCCATTTCTTTAATCCAAACGATGGCGGTGGTTTGCTCAGGCGTGTAGCCGATAATTTTAGCGTGAACAGATTCCAATTCTCTATCCAACACCATGTCTTCACGAGAAAGCCAAGGCGCAAAATCTTCAATTGTAGAACTTTCGTTCAACGCAGGAGGGAAAGTAACCGTTTCGCCATTTTCGATGCGCTCAGTGTAATCTATGGTCGCTAGAAGAAAAGGTTTGATTGTTGGATCTGGTTCTACAGCATTCAATCGAGCGAAAGATTCCAAAGAGGTGCTGATTTTTTCAATTTCTGCAAGCAAAGCTTGGTTGGTAGCGATTTTTGACTCAACTTCCAAAATCTCAGCATCAGACAAAGAACCCAAAACATACGCTTCAAGGATTCCTGATTCAATATATGATTGTGTTTCCGGCATCTAAACTGTAGAAATTAAGTAAAAGCAAAAGCTTTCGACAACCAAATTTAATGAATTCAAGTGAGAATAAAAATTTAATTTTTGAAATTCTTGCAATTGTTGTGGAGAATATCGGACTCGAACCGATCACCTCAACGCTGCCAGCGTTGCGCTCTAGCCAGATGAGCTAATCCCCCTTTATTTTGTAAATATAGTCTAATTTCGTTAAAACTCAAACATTCAGTTTTTCCACCAAGTTCGCCAAACGGTATAGGAAACCAAGATCCCAATCAACGCGCCGCCTGTTAAGTCAGAGAGGTAATGCACACCCAGGTACAACCTCGAAAAACTAACCAAAACCGCGATGAAAATCAGTGTTGGAAAAAGCCATTTGTAGGATTTTTTCAGCGAAAGTCCGATGAATGTGGCCATGGCGAAAAAATTGGCTGCATGGGAAGATACAAACCCAAATTGTCCGCCTTTGTAGAATTCGCCGGGTTTTATTTCGTAGAAATGCAATTTGTTTGTCAGCAAAGCATGGTGCGAAGGACGGTAACGTTCAATGATGTTTTTGATTAATTGA
>JBFYPS010000367.1:0-5969 GCA_041303135.1 Crocinitomicaceae bacterium
TTCCGTTCCAGTAATGTCGGCATGAAAAATCGTGTTCAACGTCAACAGTGTATCTGAATCGATAAAATGCAATTTATTCAATTTGGCTTGATTCACCGTGACGTCAAATTCAAAATGTTGAACGGCATTGAAATCTAAAAATCCATTGTAATTCAAGACCACATTTTCATCATTCACGTCGATGTTTCCTGTGAAAATTTTGTCTATGTAACTTGCTTCGTTTACAACGACATTTTTGTATGGATAACCGTTAAAATCAATACGAGAAACTTCTCCATTGATTTTGTTGAAATTGATTTTTCCATCACCAAAAATTTCTCCATTCATGAAAAAAGTTCCGTAAACACTGCCTAATGTTGGTTCATTGAAAAATTTCCCCAATTGAAAACTGTCGATTTTGACATCGTATTCACTCGCTTGAGATTCTTCAAAAGTGAAAGATTTTTTGTTTTCGCTTTCGCTAAACATGATTCCATGATCCAATCTGACACTTCCAAGCGCAGTGGAAATCTTATCCGACTCAACTACAAATTGCGAATAAAAGCCATCTACTTTCAAATCGATTGCGCGGAAATAACCCAAACGATTTACTGTTTCATTGAGTGAAATGTATTTATCACCAACATCTTTTGGCAATTTGATTTGTTGTAAGTCTTTCAAATCAATGTAAACATAATCCAATTTCTCTTGAAAAAATGCTTGATTAAATTCCCTGAAATCTGGTAAATTCACCGTTCCTTCCAATCTCGTGCGATTTCCGGTTTTTAACAATAAATGTGCAATTTTCAGGTTTTTTATTTTGTTGGTTACATCTGCTTTTAGAATCACTTGCTGATCCATTCCTTCCAAAGCTGTTCCGAAATAGGAAATGTCTTTCATCGAAACATTACTTTCATTCAATACAGCATCAAAAGTGACACTGTCTTCAAACTCCTGAAAATCTTCCATTTCGTTCATCAACATGTACATTTTCGGAAAATAAACTTTAGAATTTTCGGTGACTATATGCAATCGCTTCAACTTTAATCCTTCCTCAGAAATATTGAAATCTGTGGAGAATTTCCGGAGTCTAAAACCACATTTCTCCCTGACAGACAAATGTTTTATAAATCCAGTTAAAACGCCATTATCGGACTTAAATCTACTTGCGTATAAATAGACATTGTTGAACTGCAAATGGTCATAATCCATTCCAAAAGTATTATATCCTTTTCGGTTATCATCGTAATGAAAACGAACACGTTCCAAGCCAATATTGTCCAAGGTGATTTGATACGGCGCACTTTTGGTAGTTTTTTTGCCAGAATCGAAATATTCGACAATGAATCCATAATTGTATTCGCCAGTCACTTTTTCCCGACTCAATTTGATAATTCCTCCTTGCAATTTCAATTCATCGAGCGCTACTTTTCTACTGTATTGATTGAAAGACTTTAGCGTTACAAAAACTGAATTAATAGAGGCCAACGTATCTTTTTTCTGATCCAATACAAATACGCCGTCTAGCGCAACGCGATTGAAGAAAATAATCGAAACTTTATCAACCTTAAACTTGGTTTTTAGTTCTTTAGAAAGATAATTGGTAACTTGTTGAGCCAAAAATGTTTGTACAGGACTGGTTCTAATCGCAAAAGCAAAAAAGATAAAAAGAATTAAGAACCACTCTAAGAGTCCGCCCGTTAATCTTCCTACAATTTTGAGTAATTTTGACATTCTAAATACAAATTTAAGGAAATTGGGCGATAATCATACTATCATTTTAGGCATCGAGTCATCTTGCGACGATACTTCGGCAGCTATAATCAAAAATAGCACCATTTTATCAAACGTAATTGCAGGTCAAGCGGTTCATGAAAAGTACGGTGGCGTGGTTCCCGAATTGGCTTCTCGTGCGCATCAACAAAACATCATTCCGGTGGTTGATGCAGCGATCAAACAAGCGGGAATTTCTGCCGATGAAATTGATGCCATTGCTTTTACTCGCGGCCCTGGACTTCTCGGATCATTGGTTGTTGGAACGTCATTTGCCAAAGCTTTTGCCATGGCGAAAAATATTCCTTTGATTGATGTAAATCACATGCATGGACATGTTTTGGCGCATTTTATCGACCAAGAAAATCAATCCAAACCTCAATTTCCATTTTTGTGTTTGACTGTTTCTGGCGGACACACACAAATCGTTTTGGTGAAAAATTATTTGGAAATGGAAATCATCGGTACGACCATTGACGATGCTGCTGGAGAAGCTTTTGATAAAACCGCCAAAATTTTAGGTTTGCCCTATCCAGGCGGACCTTTGATTGACAAATACGCGCAATTAGGTGATGAAAATCGATTTGAATTTGCGAAACCGAATATGCCAAATTACGATTTTAGTTTCAGTGGATTAAAAACTTCGATTCTTTATTTTTTACAAAAACAGTCCAAAATTCACGCTGATTTTATGGAAACTGAGTTGAATGACATTTGTGCCTCAGTTCAAAAATCCATTTTAAATATTTTGTTTGTGAAATTATTGAAAGCGAGCAAAGAATTGAACATCAAACAAATCGCCATTGCTGGTGGCGTTTCTGCCAACTCTGGTTTGCGCAAAAAATTGCAAGAGGTTGGGAAAGCAAATGGTTGGGAAGTATATATTCCAAAGTTTGAATTTTGCACAGACAATGCCGCAATGATTGCCATGACTGGCTATTTTATGTATCAAGAAAAAATATTTACTGACCAAAGTGTCAGCGCGCAAGCAAGAATGGAATTTTAAATCAATGCAATAAACGTAATTTTAGCTCATGTCACTTCCAGAAGATTTCAAAAAACGTGTTGAAAATGATGCCTTTTTGGGCGTTGAATTGCTGACCGCTTTGGAAACAGATTCTCCCGTTTCGATTCGCAGAAATCCTTTGAAGACCGAAGCTGAATTACCTATTTTAAAAGAAATTCCGTGGTGTAAAGACGCTTTTTATTTAACAGAAAGGCCATTTTTCACCAAAGATCCTTTGTTTCATGCTGGAACTTATTATCCGCAGGAAGCAGGTTCGATGTTTTTAGAAACCGTTTTGAATCAACTTGAATTGCCAGAAAATCCTTTTGTATTGGATTTATGCGCGGCTCCAGGCGGAAAAAGCACGCTGATTGCCAGCTTTTTAAACAATAAAGGATTGCTCATTTCCAACGAAGTAATTCAAGCGCGTTCCAAGATTTTAAAGGAAAACATGACCAAATGGGGCGTCACAAATTCAATCGTCACCAACAACGATCCCGCAGATTTTCAGCGCATTCCTGATTTTTTCGATCTGATTGTTGTGGATGCGCCTTGCTCGGGTGAAGGAATGTTTCGAAAAGACCACGCTTCGCGCAATGAATGGTCACAATCGAATGTTGATTTGTGTGCTGCACGACAAAAACGCATCGTGATGGATGTATGGGACAGTTTGCAACCGGGAGGATTTTTGGTGTACTCTACTTGTACATTCAACACGCAAGAAAACGAAGATAATATCTCTTGGCTTTTGAATGAATTGCAAGCTGAAATTGTTCCGATCGAAACTACGCATTTCAAAAAAGGCAGAAATGAAGTTGGGAACTACGCTTTACCATCGTTGGTGGATACTGAAGGATTTTTCATTTGCGTTTTGCAAAAAGATGGATCGAGAAATCAGTTGAAATTGAAGTTGAACAAAAAAGCGGAAGTCACCACAATCAAAGACATTTCACCGCTGACTGAATTCGCTGATTTAAGTGAAATGAAAGCCATTCAATGGACCAATTATTCATTTGCGGTTCCAGCAAAATTCACAGAAGAAATTATTTATTTGCAAAACCAGATGCGTGTCATCAAAATGGGAACGGAATTGGGCGAAATTGCCAAAAAAGGACTGATTCCGCATGAAGCGTTAGTACTGAATCCGAAATTGTTGCGCAAGGATTTACCAACCATTGAATTGGATTTAGCGCAAGCATTGTCGTATCTTCACGGTGATACTTTTTCGGTTGAAGGAAAACACGGTTTCAATGTCATGCAATTCCAAAATGAGCCTCTGGGATGGATCAAGCACATTGGCAATCGATTCAATAATTTGTATCCAAAGGAATGGCGGATTCGAATGAAAATTTAAGGTTAATTCATGGCAAAGAATTTCCCAATCCTGCGATATAAATTTTAAACCATTGTTCGAGCGACATTTCCATTTCTTGCGCTTCGACTGCTAATTTTAATCTCTCAATTTTCCCCGTTCCGACCACAGGCAAAATGTTTGACGGATGTTTCATCAACCAAGCGTAAACTACTTTTTCGATCGATTCTTCATTCAATTCATGCGCGACCTCTTGCAATGATTTGAGAATTCGATTTCCTTTTTCATCGATGGGATTAAATAATTTTCCACCTGCCAAAGGCGACCAAGCCATCGGTTTTACTTGATTTTTTTGCATCATTTCAACTGTCCCATTTTGGAAATAATCCAAACAAAAAGGTGAAATTTCAACTTGATTGGTTACCAAAGGATCACGCAAAAAAGCATTCAATAACTCCATTTGATGTGGCAAAAAGTTGGAAACGCCAAAGTGCAATACTTTTCCGCTTTGTTTCAATTCGGCAAATGTTTCTGCCACTTCCTCCGCATTGAAAAACGGCGAAGGTCGGTGTAATAGCAAAACATCCAAATAATCTGTATTCAAATTAGAAAGAGAATTTTCAACTGATTGAATGATGTACTTTTTGCTGTAATCGTAGTGTTTGATTTGTCGGTCGGGAAATTTTTCGGACATCAATTTGATTCCACATTTTGAAACCAATTGCAAATCTTTTCTTAATCCTGGCTGAATCGCCAAAGCTTCTCCAAAAATCGCCTCACAACTGTAATCTCCATAAATATCTGCATGGTCAGTGGTTGAAATTCCCAATTCCAATGCCTGTGAAACCAAAGTCAGTAGTTCTTGCGAAGACAAATTCCATTCACGCAAGCGCCAATGTCCGTGGATAATTCGAGAAAAATTGGGTTGACTTGGATTGGAGCTGTTTTGCATTCTTGAATATTTGAAATACAAATGTAAAGTAACTGGTTGATTATTGATTCTCTAAAAAAACGTTATTCTTCAAAAATTTGTTAATTTGGTCGCTATATTTAACTTAAAAAACTACTATATGAAATTAAAATCAACATTAGCTGCATTACTCATTTCATACGTCGGGTTCTCCCAAAATGTGAATATTGAATGGGCCTCACTAGACAATCCTAAAGCTCCTGTAAGGAATGTCTTTCAATTAAATGGAAAGTCTTTTAACGGTTTGTCTCTAGAAAAAGGTGGCTATAACAGAATTGTATCCTATAAAAATCTAGCATACACCACTACTTCCTCTTTTAAAAGTGTCGTTAACGGTAAATCGACAGACGACATAGGGACTGTTGAACTTGGTGGCAAAATAATTAATTTTTCTTCTAAGGATAATGATGACAAAACATCAAAAACAATCTATGCTCATGTATACAATGAATCTACTGTTAAAGCTGATATTGAAGGAAAAAAAATAGCCTCTTTCTTTTATAAAATGCAGGTAGGAGATCTTGTAAATTTAGCTGTTACAGTTTCAGAAGATAAGCAAAAGGCTTGTATCACTTATTATTCTTCGGTCAGCAAAGAAAGCAAAACAAAAAAAGGTTGTTATGGTTATTTTATTTTAAATAGCAATCTTGAAATTGAATCAAAAGGAATTATTGAAGATAAATTCAGAGAAGTTGGAGAAAGAATAAAAGATTATAAATTAACAAATCAAGGAGATTTAATTGCAGTTTCAAGAACTCATAAGGTGCAAAGTGAAATTCCTTTTGTAACGGCTTATTTGGTGTTTAACAATGAATTAAGTCCATTAGATTTAAAATTGGATGACAAAATTGTCAATCAATTAATAGTAGTTGAAGATAACAAAGGAAATATCATTGTAACTGGTTTCTACGGCGTCGAAGCTATTTACG
>JBFYPS010000368.1:0-3513 GCA_041303135.1 Crocinitomicaceae bacterium
ACATAAAATAAATTCCATAATTACATATAAAATATTCCATAATTACATAAAATGTATTATTTTTGGCTTATGATTCAACGATTAGCATATCAGAAAATATTGAAAATGGCTCAAAAGTTTCCAGTTTTGGTCTTCACAGGACCTAGGCAATCTGGGAAAACGACCTTGAGCAAATTGGTGTTTACGGACTATCGATATGTTTCCATGGAAAATCCTGATATGCTTTATTTTGCACAAACGGATCCAAAAGGATTTTTGGCTACCTATGACGACAAAGTAATTATCGATGAAGCCCAAAATGCACCTGAATTATTTTCATACATTCAGCAAATCGTTGATGAATCTGGAAAAACTGGGCAATATATTTTAAGTGGATCTCAGAACTTTTTGATGTTAGAAAAAGTAACACAAAGTTTGGCTGGAAGGGTTTACATCCTTGAATTGTTGCCACTCAGCCATGCAGAGATAAAAGCTGTAAAGAAACTCAATGTTTTTGAATCAATCATTCAAGGCGGATATCCACGCACGTTTGACAAAGAAATCGCGCCGAATGATTTTTATCCATCTTATATTCAGACCTACATCGAAAGAGATGTTCGAAGCATGGTTAATGTGCATGACCTATCGACATTCCGGAAATTCATAAACATTTGCGCGCATCATGTTGGGCAGATTTTCAATGCGAATACCATTTCAAAGGATTTGGGAATTGACATTAAAACGGTGCAACGGTGGCTGTCTATTTTAGAAACGAGTTACATTGCTTTCACATTGAAACCTTGGCACAAAAATTTTTCTAAACGCATCGTAAAATCTCCTAAACTGTATTTTTATGATACGGGATTAGTTTGCTATCTTCTTGGAATTGAAAATGAAGAAGAATTGATTACTTCCAATTACAAAGGCGCAATTTTTGAAAATTATGCTCTAGTTGATATCATCAAAAACCACAAAAATAATGGTGAAATCAAAAATTACTATTTCTGGAGAGACAGCAACGGAAATGAAATTGATTTAATTATCGAAAGAGGATTGAAAATTCAATGCATTGAAATGAAAGCTTCGCAAACCGTTAAGAGTGAGTATATCAAATCATTGCATTACATTGATTCATTTGATAAAACTCTTCAGTTCAAGCATTACTTGTTAAACACACAAGATAAAAGTGAAATCAGAACCAAAGAAATAATTGTCAGTTGGAATGACACGATGGAAATTTAGATTTTTTTATTTTTTTGCGTGCCAACCAACCCTGAATAGCACAATATAACCTTCTTTTGTTGCAGCAATTGAAGGCAAATCAATATCTAAGTTTTTACCTTTTTGTACTGACGTAAAAATAGGCTCACCTTGATTTTCTGGCAAATAATAGTCAATCTGATACGTTCCTTTTCGCATGCCTTTGATTTGCAATTTTTGTTTTTTCAAATTGACAGCTTCACGTTTCGACAAATGTTGAATTTCTACAGGAATCGTCACACAAGTATCAGCATTGTAAAAATTATATGTTTTATTGGTTATTACCCCTATTGCCTCCGATTTATGGCCTGAACGCAAATAAGAAAGATCTGCCTTTCTCCAAGTAGCATCCATTGATTCAGCATAATTTGAATTGTAATTCCAGCGTTTCAGGGAATCATCTTCGAATAATTCACTCGCACCAGGATGCCAATCACCAAATAGAAAATCAACCGTTGAAATCCATTTTTGCATTTGTCCGTAAACATGGTAATTGTCAGTTTGATACCAACTCGACCAAGATAAAGCAGTAGCCAAACCAGAAAACAATCCTTGCCATTGACTGCGGTTAATTTCAATTGCATTTCGCTTGCAATTTTTGACACTATGAATTGGTTCAGATTCAGAAAACATCAAAGGTTTGATATTGAAGTTAAAAATCTTTTCACCTGCTACTTCTTTCACTCTGAGGTTATACGCATTATCAGAAGGCTTTATTTGACTTTCATTCAACAACCTTTGAGAAACTGACCTTGTAAAAAAACGTGCAAAATCTGTGGTTCCAAAGTCGTAAATATTGCTTGTCATAAAATCATAAGATGAAGACTTAAAAAAAGTACTGTCATTAGGTACCATTTCTCCGCTATAACTAGCTGTCAACAAATGAATTTTACCATTGTAAATTGATTTCACAAAATCTCCCATTTCAATTTGCCAATCTTGAAAATATTTTGCGTTTTTTTGATAAAATTCACTGTCATCATCTGCTGATGAACCTATATTGCTAATCTCGCTCATGATTTCAAAAGCAGCAATATTGGGTGAATAGCCCCAACGAGCCAAAATGTATCTCAACCGTTGTTTGTAATATTTTTTAGCGTTTTCATTGGTGAAAAAATCGATTGGTTTGTCCAAATTAAAAGCTTTTTTGTAGCAGTAAGATGGAGTTCCGTCATTGTCAATCCAATCCCATTGCGTTAAATAGTAAACATTGAATTTGAAAGTATAATGAATTGCTAAATCCCAATGAATGAAAAGATTTTTGGCTTCTGCAAATTCCAACAATTCATCCATTTCTTGCGCTTGATTGAGTCGATTTGTGTAATCACCCAACTTTTCCCACTCAATTTCTGTAGATACAGGATTCATGATGGTGCGCACATAATTTACACCACCTTCGTTCATTTTAGACCAAATTTCTTTGTATTTGTCATAAACGCGCGGTACACAAAGTCCATTGACTCTGTACATTTCTGGACGATACCAAGTCGTATTTTGATCTTTAATAATGTGGTATGAAAACAAAGTAGAATCAAATTCAGGTGCAGTTTCCGGCCAAGGTGAATTCATCCCAACTGGATAAAATGAACTTCCATCCAACTCAAAAAATCGTTTATTTTCAGCAACTTGAACATAGCCATGATTTTCACTTTCATCAACATAAAAATCAAAAATGGGTGACCAAAATAATTCATCGACAGTTTGGATACGAATTTGCATTTTCCAACTTCCTGCTTTTGGTGGAGCAAAACGAACGTGAAATGGAAATTGATTTTCTAATTTACGCCAACCACCAAGTTTAATATATTCTTCATCAGTATAATACGCACCGTTTTTGGGCTCTGGCAAAGGGTTTTTCATGAAGGATTGATAGTTCTGTAAATAAAAGCCATCAACCAAAATTGGATTTAGAGTGTCATTTTCAAAAATGAATCTAGCTTCAACTTTTAATTCCCATTCCAAATATGGATTAATCATATAATTAGAATCGCTTGAAAAATGATCAATAAAATTTCGGACTTTTCCATTTATTTTGAGCGGAAGTGTCAATCCTATTTCCATTCGTTGCAATTTCAAAAAAGGATCTTGATTTTGCTGGTTTAAAAATTTTACTTCAAAACTTCGATCATCAAGTTGCTCATCAATGGGTGTGTCCCTTGCTTCAACGATATTAGAAACAACAACCTTTTGCGCCATTAAATTAAATGAGCTAATAATGAATACTATTAAAAGCAAGAGATTTTTCATTTTCAAACTTTTGGAATACAAAAAATA
>JBFYPS010000369.1:0-5760 GCA_041303135.1 Crocinitomicaceae bacterium
ATATGATACAGAAGGTGAAGATTTCCAAGCCAACGCAAAGTTAGGTTTTGCTGGTGGTGCATTTCTTTCTATTCCAATAGGCAAATTTTTAGGTGTACAACCAGAAATTTTGATTTCTCAAAAAGGATTTCAAGGTTCAGGAAACTTGCTTGGTTCTCCTTATGATTTTTCCAGAACAACTACATTCATTGATGTTCCTTTATTGTTTGCTTTCAAACCGCTTTCAATTTTCACCATCGTTTTGGGGCCACAGTATTCTTATTTGATACATCGAAAAGATGTTTTTTCATCTGGGAATAATTCACCGGCACAGGAAACCGAATTTAATAATGACAACATCCGAAAAAATATCTTATGTGGGATTGGTGGTGTTGACTTTACAATAAAACATGTAGTTGTCGGATTGAGAGCAGGCGCAGATTTTCAAAAAAATAACGGATCAGGAAATGCAACAACACCACGTTATAAAAATGTTTGGTATCAAGCAACAATTGGATTCCGTTTTTAAATAATCCAAAATTTGGAATTTTCAAAGCAACTATTTTAACAGGTGTTCTTATCCAACATGTTGTTGAGGTAGTTGTTTGAAATTCAATTATTATAATTCAATGCTAATAAATTAAAACCAATATCATGAAAAAATTAACCGCATTTATTTTTGTTTTAACCATAGGTTCAACAGTTTTGGCACTTATGAGTAGTTGCAAAAAATACGAAGATGGTCCAATGATCAGTTTTCGAACTAGAACAGAAAGACTTTCAAATACATGGAAAGTTGATAATTATACAGTCAATGGAAATGATTTGACAAGTTTGTACACTGATTGCACAGAAACATTTTCGAAAGATGGTTCTTACAGTTATTCTTGTGGACTTTTTGATGGTGCTGGAAAATGGAAATTTCAAAGCAACGACGAAAAAATTCAATTGACTGGAAATGATGATAAATCAAATCGCAATCTGAAAATTTTGAAATTGGAAGAAGACGCTTTTTGGTACTCAACAGAAGATGGAAGTGATGTCACTGAAGTACATATGGTTACCAAAAAGTAAGGTAATGAGTAATAGAATTCTTTATCAAATAGCGGTTGTTTTAGTCGTTTTTTGGTTCATCGGTTTTATAGGATTTAACTTGGGTGGATTGATTCATATCTTACTAATTCTAGCCGTGATTTCGATTTTACTAAGTATCATCCGAGGTCGATAATTTAAAATATCAATAATTTAAATACATAGAAATCATGGAAAAATCGAACAACAACAATGCAAAGCTGATAGGTGCTTTGTTAGTTGGAGCAACTGTAGGAGCTGCATTAGGAGTACTTTTCGCGCCAAACAAAGGAAGTGAAACAAGAAAAAAATTGATGTCGAAAGGTGAAGATATGACTGACGAAATCAAAGGGAAATTAAATGATTTCTACGAAAGAAGCAAGAATGATGTTGATCATGTGAAATCAAAAGTTCAAGCTTAATCTTTTAAGAAATTATTTAAAATCGGGATTTAATCGTCCCGATTTTTTTTTGGTTTTTATTTGACCCAATAAAAAAAGCCAGTCTAAACAGACCAGCTTTGATTGCAATTTATCGCCAATGGCGTACTAAGTTCTTAGATTTTATATTTTTTAAAAAATGAATCCCAATTCCAAATGAAATTTCCAACCACTTCATCCATTCTTTTCAAAAACAAAGGATTTGGTGCCGACAATCTTTTGAAATAAGTATCTTGAAATTCGTTCAAATTGTACTTGTGGAAAATCGCTTTTGACATGGCGTAAATCATATTTTTAGAAGGATGATTGACTCTTGTCATGAAGCTTTGGTATTCTCTGACCAATTTCGTGAAGTCTTGCTCAGACATTCCGTAAAGTTTGCCTAATTTTTCAAAGATTAATTTTTCTACCCTGAATGCTTGGTCAGCTTCAAAAGTACTTTCTAAGTAAGATAAATTTCCTACAATTACAATTAAAGCAAATTCACCATCTTGCTCAGGTGTTATATTTGGAGAAGCCACAAAGGCTGCATCGTCGTTAATTAAAGCTGCTACTTCTTTGAAGCCATTGTCCACAACCTCAAGCAATGCGTTCACAAACACATTGGCAACTTGATTGTCTGACAGCCTACGTTTGATAAGCGTTCCTAACATAGCATTTCGTTTTCGTTCAATTACAAAGATAGGTGTCAGTTCCTTGTTTTTTTTAGGTCTGTAAAATACATTATCCACGAAGTTATTAACATATAGTTAATGCCATGGTTAATATCACTCAAAGTTCTTTATTTTGTACTTTTGATTTTTATAAATTTCAAGTCAAATGATGATTAAAAAGGGAATTTTTGTGTTTGTTTTTGTCCTGATTTTAGGCGTGATTCTTTTTTTGGTTATACCTCAAAATAAAGCTGTAAATAAAATCCAAAAGCTTGAAAATGAAATAGAAAGTAAATCATTGGAAAATTTAAACTCCCTAGATTTGAAATTAAATCTTGAGGCGAAAATTGAATTGTGTGATACGATTGATTTAACATTCAACGTGGGCGGGAAATTAGAAGCAGGAGAAATAAAAATGCAAAGTCAAACGCTGTTCAAAAAGAATCAATTGTTGTTTCAAATCAATAATAAAACAGCATATACACAGTATTTATTTTCCAAAGAACAATTAATTATCGACTCGGAGGAATTGACCAAAATTTTAGAAAAGCTGATTTTACCTAGTGAATTAGTTAAATGGCAAGATTTTATTGCCTTGTTAAAAGAGAATCAGTTGATTCCCGATTTTCCGGTCATTAAAGATTTAGAGGAACAAAAAGTGGTTGAAAATAGCAATTTGCTTAAAAAGTATCAATCTGTTAAAAAGTTGGAATCACACATGTCTTATTTTTTTTATTTGGCACCTTTTGACGGCAAAGTGCTTGACGTAAAAGCAAAAGTGGGCACATTAGTTCATGAATCGCAAACGGTGGCGAAATTGATTTCCACCGAAAAAAAGGTATTGAAGGTTGAAATCGATTCAGCTGATTATGCAAATATTGCTTCTGTGCAAAAAGTGGATGTAAACATTGGTAATTCATTGATAAACTTGGAATGGAATAAAAAAAGTATCATCAGAAAAGGTCATAAAATCAACTTGATTTTTAGCGGAAAAACATGGCGAAGATTTGATGATGGGAAAGTAGGTAAACTTACATTAGTTGGTCTAGCGAAAAGCAAATAAGCGCTGTCTCAGCAAATTGAAATCAATTTAGTTTACTTTTTTAGGGATTCATTGTAACCATTTATTTCAAAAGTTTCTCCGCTTGTTTGACAACTGGATCTTCCGTTGGTTTCACTTTCTTTGGATTTAGCTCAAATTTCACTGAAGGAATTTCAGTTTCAGAAAATGTTTCCAAGTCTGGTTTTTTAATTTCCTCATCTATTTTAACCGCGGGATAAAGTTGAGTAGTAAAGAAGTTTGGATTCAATTCAATCGTCAATTTTGATTTTTTCAATTTCAATTCCAAGGTCCCTGCATTTCCTGCATAAAAACTTCCGCCAGCGGTTGTGCCAACTATTTTTGCGTTTGCCAAGGTTTTTAGATGACAAGCCAAAATGGAACCTGCAGAAAAAGTTCCTTCATCGGTAATAACAACGATGCTTCCCTTGAATTTTTCCGCATGATTTTTCCCGACTTTCAATGGACCATTGGCTTCAATGTTTCTTTTGTCAGCTTTTTTAAGGGCTTTTAAATTATGAAGATAAATTTTGGTTGTCCAACTTTTCATTTTAACCCCCAATTTTCGCAATTCACTTTTTTTCAATTGCTTTTCGTAATTATAACTGCCAATTTCAGTTCCTTCAGGTATAAGATAGCGCAAAATTTCTAGTTGGATGATTCCACCTGTATTTCCACGTAAATCAATAATCAGTTTATCAATTTTCTTTTTTTTCATCGATTCGAAGGAATTTTTCAAGAATTCATCATACTTCAATCCTTTCGAAAATTGGAAGCTTTCAAATTTGAAATAGCCATATTTATTTTTTTCAATGGAAAACGAACCAAAATCTTTCATTTTCATGTCCATTTTATCATTTCCAAACCTTGATTTAATGGTGTTTACCAAGGGATGCTGTAATTTTACAAATTTTGTCAAGGTATCTTTTTTGATGATGTATTGAATCTCAATTGAGTCTTTTTTGACAGGATTTGCCATATACCTAAAAAAGTCAAATAATTGACTTGCTGTATAATACTTAAAATCGATGCCATCTTCATCCGAGGAAATGTATGGCGACATGATTTTCATCCATTCGGCAATGTTCTTATGATCAATGGAGTAAATTTCAGTTCCTCCAACTATTTTGTCATTTGTTTTCTTTGATTTTGTGGTCGTTTTTTTACTTCTTTCTAGAAGGAGTAAATCTTGTGGATGCGTTGCGGTAGCGTAAAGTTTTTTGTTGACCAAAACCACGTCAAATGGCAAACATTGATTTGCTCGTCCCCATTCCTTGATTACAGAATTAGAAGGCATTAAAGTGGTGTGTCCGCATTGAATTTTGGCCAAAAATGCCGCATATTTTTGGTATTGTTCAATGGGAGAAAGAGGAGAACGCAAATCTTCTCTTAATTTTTTGAAATTACTTTGGAGCGTTTGATCAGAAATATGCAAATACGGATTGGCCTCCAACTTAAAGAATGCTTTTTGAAAACGTTCAAAATCTAGCCGCTGAAATTTGAGCACATTGGAAGCTTGACCAAATGCATTAAAAATGTAAAAAAGGCAAATAAAGAGGATGAACTTGATTTTCATATTTTTTGAACTGTTACGACAAAGTAACAAAAAAATCAAGGAAAGTTACGTGCGTTTTGACCCTAAAGAATTTATTTCTTCAACATTTTTTCAGCTTGTTTGGCATAGTAACCTTTTTGATTTGAAATCAACTGGAACAATTCTCTTGCCTTCGCTTTTTCATTTTTTAAGTCATAGGCATTAGCCAGGTACCACAAAGCTTCTTCGTCAAAATTATTAAAAGGATTAGCTATCACTTTCTGAAAAGATTCGATGGCTTGGTCTATTTCATTGAGATTGTAGAAGCACAATCCGCCGTAAAACAGCGCATTAATATCTTCAGGGTAAAACGTGAGAATGTACTGAGTTCGATTCAATGTTTGTTTAAAATTCCCTATTTTGAATTGCTCGACTGTTTGATTGATGTAGTCATGATAGGGAACATCAATCGATTTCCAAGGGGTATTTTCTGATTCGATGTCACTATTTCCCTGATCGGCCGGTGTTCCAGAAAGTGTTATTTGTTTGGATTGAATTTCAGGTTTTGATCTATATGAACGATAATCTACCAATTTAAAATCATTCAAATAAACCTCTTTTGCATGTTTTTTATCTAATGACAATTTCGGTTTGATAGAGTAGGGTTGAATTTCCTTCAAAGGAAGAATAAAATAATCTTCATCAGCTTCAACCGCTATTTGACCTTTAGAATCGGTTTTTTGTTGGTTTTGAGTTTTAAAATTAGAAACGACAATTTCTGGTTTTATTTGCAGATGTTGAGGCAATTCATTTAACTTTTCAATTTCTTTTGAAATCACAATGTCTTGTTTGTTGAGCGTAATTTGTGGCTGTTTTTGTTGAGATGATTTAATTTCTTTTTGATTCAAATTGTAAACCGCAATGGTTAAAAGTAATAAGAATGTAATAACAGAGAACCAAATCAGCTTGTTTGATTTGCGATTATATTTGCGATCTAAATTGCGCATAGCCTGAGTGCCAACG
>JBFYPS010000370.1:0-8487 GCA_041303135.1 Crocinitomicaceae bacterium
GTTTAATTTGTTGCATAAATATTTAAATATCAATGCAGTTTTAACATATATTTCAAAAAAAAATCCTGTCACAAAAGCAACAGGATTTTAAGTTAGTTAACTATTTTGGTGTTTTATTTTCTTAGAACGGTAATGAATCCTGAACAAAAACCTCTGAATTCATCTGACTCGCAATCAAAATCTTCTGATTCAATTGTGTAGAAATATACACCTTCTTGTAAGTCTTTTCCGTTTGCGTCTTTTCCGCTAAAGGCATTTGAAGCACTTGTCATTTCATATACTAGATTTCCCCAACGATTCAAAATCAAAATTTTGTATGTCAAACATTCTTCAAATAAAATAGGTAATTGTATTACGTCATTAATACCATCTCCATTTGGAGTTATTACATTAGGAATAACATAATCTTTCATACTCACACCCTCTGGAATAAAGACCATCATGGTTGTATCATAGCTACAATTATATTGATCTGTAACAGTTAGATTTACTGATTGATTTCCAAATTGTGGGAAATTTATGAAAGGGTTAAAAACAGTTGAATTTGAAGTTCCATTGAAACTCCAATTGTATTGATAAGTTCCAGGAGGAACGGTCAAATTAACGAAAATTCCATTTTGAAAACAATCAGTTCCGTAATTGAAATTGGCTAAAATTGGCGCAGTAATTACGAATGGACTAACCAAAGTATTTGCACATCCATTGGCATCAGTGTAATCGTAAGTTACTGAATAACTGCCTGGTGCTTCACCACCGATAACCAAAGTGTTTCCCGAAACTAAACTTCCTGTAAGTGTTCCACCAGCAGGAGTCAAAGTCAATGTTACATCTGGAGTTCCAAAACAGTAGCTTGTAGCAATGCTATTTGTCAAAACAGGTCTTGGAAGTACATCGATCGTTTCTGTTGCAGTTGCAATACAGTTGTTCGCATCTGTGTAAGTATAAAGAATGTCATGCGTTCCATCGGTCAAAGCTGCTGGATTGAACGTTGTAGTTTGCACGCCATCTACCGTAAATACACCGCCTGCTGGAGTTCCAACAAGTGTAATGGCAGAAGCATAATTACACAAAAATGGTGGAGTGGTAATCGTTGGAGCTGGAACTGCTACCACTGTAACATTTCCTGTCGCTGAACTAGTACAAGAGTTTGCGTCAGTGAATGTATATGTCAACGTGTGAGTTCCCACTCCAGCTGCAGAAGGCACAAAACTGTTGTTTGTAACTCCCGGTCCTGTAAGTGTTCCTCCAGCTGGTGTTAAGTTGAAATTCACTGGTACATTCGAAATACAATATGATGGGTTGATACCAGTAAAAGTTACCACTGGAAGTGCATTTACAGCAATAATATCTGTCGCTGAATTTAAGCATCCTTGTGTAGTAGTAAATGTATAAGTTATAGTGTGCTGACCAACACCTGCAGTCTGTGGATTAAAATTCGTTCCAACGACTCCTGTTCCTTGTAGAACACCATTTCCTCCATTTCCATTGGCTGGTGAAAGAGTTATAGCTACATTTCCTGCATCAATACAAACCGCTGGAACTAAATTGACGCTTACTGTTGGGACAGCAAAAACTTCTGTTTGACCAGTCGCTGTTGCTTGACAACCATTTGCATCTGTGAAATTATAAGTTAAATTTTGAATGCCAGGTGTCAAAGTTGCTGGATCTAAATTGTTTGTTTGCGTTGAATTAATGAAAAATGTTCCACCTGCAGGACTTCCTTGCAAAGTTACTGCATTGTCATTTGCACAAATCGTTGCCGGTGCAGTGATACTTGGAGTAGGTAAACCTACTACTTCAACATCCGCAGTAATTGAATTTGAACATCCGTTTGCATCTGTAAAACTGTAAGTTAAAGTATGAGTTCCTACACCTGCAGTTGCTGGATCAAAACTTGTTCCTGTAACACCTGCTCCAGAAAGCGTTCCACCAACTGGCGAAAGTGTAAATTGCAATGCTGGATTTGAAACACAGTACGGACTTGAAATCCCTGAAATACTAACAATTGGCAATGGATTTACAATGATTTCATCTGTAGCCGTATTAGTACAAGCATTTTCATCTGTAAAAACATAGGTTATTGTTTGCGTTCCAGCTCCAGCTGCTGCTGGATTAAAGTCACTTCCTGAGACTCCATTTCCAGATAATACTCCAGTTTGACCTGCGCCTGCAATTGGACTTACAACAGACAATGGGAAAGCAGCTAAATCAATGCAAACTTCCTGAACTAAATCTAAAGAAACTGTTGGTACTAAATCAAAAATTTCAACATCAAATTGATTGGTTGCTCCAAGATTATCAGTGACGGTAACCGTATAAGTTCCAGCGCAAAGTCCAGTTGCTGTTTGTGTCAATTGCGCTTGAGAATCATTCCAACTGTAAGAGTATGGGGCTGTTCCACCTGCTGGAGTTACGGTTGCAGTTCCTGTGCAAGATGATGTTGCTGGGAGAATACATGCGCTGTTGCAGCTACCAGGAGTGGGAGTTGCGGTTCCTTGATTATTTTGCCAGTTAGCTCCATCAGGTGAACGACGGATACTTTGACCCCAACTATTTGGTAATGCTCCAGTATTATATACATTGTTTTTTCTATTGGCAGGAATTCCGTTATAATTTGATAATGTTCCTGTAAAAGAACAAGTTGCAACACTTGCTATACAAGGGCTATTTCCTAAACTCCCTGGTGAGCTACCCCAAGATACTGCATCTTGTGCTACTCCGTTATTATCATAAAATGCGAACCAAGATCCAGAATTTGGAAACCAAAGTCGATTTCCTCCTCCAATACATGTAAATGGTGTACTAACAACTATTTCCACTGTATTTCCTCCATTTTGAACAAGCAAAGCTGGATTTATGGCCGTGGTGTTTTGACCTCTTAGTAAGAGAAATCCACTCGCAGGTATAATTGTTCCAGGTGGTATTGTGTATCCTCCTGGAAACCCCGAAAGTCCATCTACTGCGTAATTTCCAAGATAATAGCATGAAACATCTACTGGTTCACAGGTGTTTGGATTATACAATTCAATCCATTCCCCGCATCTAGCGTTTGCAACACAGTTAGGTTCCCAAAGTGAGCCATCAAAAGATGTAGGGGACATCATCATTTCATTTATTAAGATACTGGGACCAGAATAGTCACACCCAGAACCATCGCAAACAGTGTTAACAGTGGTTGAAAATGTAGCGGTAATTTGTCCAAAGACAGAAAAATTCAATAACGAAATAAAAATGAATCCTGTGTAAAATTTTGATTTTGAAACCATTTTGAAGTTCCATTTTCTAAGTAGTAACATAGTTAAACTATTAGGAATAATAATTAGTAATCATTCAAATATAATATTTTTGTTTGGATATCTAACAAATCAATTAAAAACGAAAGCTAAATATTGCAAATATTAATTGTAGTCTAGACTACGAATGACAACCTTAAGTTGCTTTGGCTGAAAATAAAAAATCCTTCCAACTTTCGCTGAAAGGATTAAAAATATGGTTGATTTGGGATTATAATCCTAACAAAACTTGCAATGGATCTTTCCCTCCAAAAATCATTCTTTCTGGATTTTCTAACATTTCTTTTACTTTCACGAGGAAACTTACAGATTCCTTCCCGTCGATAATTCTGTGGTCATAAGAAAGGGCCAAATACATCATTGGACGAATTTCAACTTTCCCATTGATTGCCACTGGACGATCAACGATGTTGTGCATACCTAAAATCGCTGATTGCGGTGGATTGATAATTGGTGTTGACATCATCGAACCAAAAACACCTCCGTTTGTGATTGTAAATGTACCACCAGTCATATCATCAGGTGTGATTTTTCCATCTCTCGCTTTGATTGCCAATCTTTTGATTTCTTTTTCAATTTCTGCCAAAGTCATTTGCTCCGCATTGCGAACAACTGGAACCATCAACCCTTTTGGCGATGAAACTGCGATTCCGATATCTGCATAATTGTGGTAAATCACTTCATTTCCATCAATTTGTGCATTTACTGCAGGATATAAATTCAATGCTTCAGTTACTGCTTTCGTAAAGAAAGACATGAATCCTAAATTTACATCGTGTGATTTGGCAAAGCTGTCTTTATATTTAGCTCTCAAATCCATGATTGGTTTCATATCCAATTCGTTGAAAGTAGTCAACATCGCAGTGTCATTTTTCACAGAAACCAAACGTTCTGCAATTTTACGACGTAACATCGACATTTTTTCGCGGTTTGTATCTCTTGTTCCGCCCCAACCTTGAACAGCATCAGTTGAAATTCCAGCCGACATTGCTGCCAAAACATCTTGTTTAGTGATGCGACCTTCTTTTCCAGTTCCGTTGATTTTATTTGCAGGAATTCCGCTTTCAGCTAAAATTTTAGATGCTGCTGGAGATGGTGTTCCAGAAGCATAAGATGCTTTTTCATTTACTGGATTTGGGCTTGGAGCAGCTTTTGCTTCTACAACTGGCGCTGCTTTTTCAGCAACAACCTCTGCTTTTGGTGCTTCTGCCACAGGTGCAGCGCTTCCAGCAGGACGTGCTGCTGAAGTATCAATCAAACAAACTACTTGTCCAACTTTTACTACTTCTCCTTCTTCTGCTTTCAAAGTGATAATTCCACTTTGTTCGGCTGGCAATTCCAATGTTGCTTTGTCTGAGTCAACTTCTGCAATTGCTTGATCTTTTTCTACATAATCACCATCTGAAACCAACCAAGAAGCGATTTCTACCTCTGAAATTGATTCTCCCGGGCTTGGTACTTTCATTTCTAATACTGACATGTTCTTTATTTTAATGCGTTAATTTTCAGTTATTTTGCTGCAACGTTTGCAAATTGGAATAAATCTTCAAACAATTGTTTCAAACGTTTTTTGTGCAATGAAGATGAACCTTCAGCTGCTGCTGCGGAAGCTTTTCTGTAAACTCCATGCAAGTTCATCGATCTCAATTGCATCGCCATGTATCGCCATGCACCCATATTTTCAGGCTCTTCTTGCGCCCAAACTAAGTTTTTCGCATTTGGATAACTTGCAATGATTGCATCAATTTGCGTTTTTGGCAACGGATATAGTTGTTCGATTCTTACGAAAGCCATATTGTCAACACCCATTTCTGCAGCTTTTTCCGAAGCTTCGTAATAGAATTTTCCTGAGCAGAAAACCACTGTATCAATTTGCTTTTTGTTAGCTTTTGAATCGTCAATTACCTCTTGGAATCTTCCTTTTGCCATTTCGTCTAAAGATGAAACTGCATTTGGATAACGCAACAACATTTTTGGAGAAAAAACAACCAACGGTTTGCGGAATTCGCGTTTCAATTGTCTTCTCAACAAGTGAAAGTGATTTGCTGGCGTTGAAGTGTTTACCACTTGAATATTATCGTCCGCACATTGTTGCAAGAATCTTTCAATTCTTCCGCTTGAGTGCTCAGCTCCTTGACCTTCATATCCGTGAGGAAGCAACATTACTAATCCACTTTGAGTTGACCATTTGTCTTCTCCAGCGGTGATAAACTGATCGATCATGATTTGCGCACCATTGAAGAAATCTCCAAATTGCGCTTCCCAAATTGTCAATCCATTTGGTGTTGCCAAAGAGTAACCATATTCGTAACCCAACACTGCATATTCTGAAAGCAATGAATTGTAAATTGAAAATGGCGCTTGTGAATCAGACAGATTATTTAAAGTAATCACCTCTTCCTCTGTGTCTTCCGTTTTTACAACTGCATGACGGTGAGAGAAAGTTCCTCTTTCAACATCTTGTCCAGAAATTCGAACTGGATGTCCTTCAGCCAACAAAGTAGCATAAGCCAACATTTCAGCAGAACCCCAATCTAATTTATCTCCTTCAATCGCGTTCAAACGATCTTCAAAGATTTTGGATATTTTTCTAAAGTATTTTTTTCCTTCTGGAAGCGTCGCCAATTTTCTACCCAAATCCAACAAAGTTGCTTTGTCAACACCTGTTTCAATTGATTTTTCGAAATCTTCGTGTTTACTGTGACGATATCCTTCCCAAGTTTTTTTCAAGAAATCCCAAACAATTGCTTTTTCATTTTGACGAGAAATAGCATGTTCATTTTCAAGGAAAGCATTGTATTCATCTTCCAATTGTTTCGCTTTTTCGTTTGTCAAAACGCCTTCAGCTTCCAATTGTTTCAAATAAATATCTTTCGGATTTGGATGTTTTGCAATGATATTGTACAAACTTGGTTGCGTAAATTTAGGCTCATCACCTTCATTGTGACCGTATTTTCTATAGCACAATAAATCGACAAAAACATCGCGGTTAAACACTTGTCTGTATTCAATTGCCAATTCCATTGTTTTAGTAACGGCTTCAATGTCATCTCCATTTACATGGAAAACAGGACAAAGTGTTGTTTTGGCAACATCTGTACAATAAGTTGAAGAACGTGCATCCAAATAATTGGTTGTAAATCCAACTTGATTATTGACAACAACGTGAACTGTACCACCAGCGCGGTAACCGTCTAATTGCGCCATTTGAATAATTTCATAAACGATTCCTTGACCTGCAACCGCAGCATCACCGTGAATCATTACTGAACACATTTTTTTCTCGTCTTTGAAAATCAAATCGATTTTAGCTCTCGCAATTCCTTGCACAACAGGATCAACTGCTTCAAGGTGAGAAGGATTTGGTGAAAGTGTCAGTCCGACTTTCTTACCGTTTTTCGCGGTAATTTCCGTGGTGTAACCTTGGTGGTATTTCACATCTCCGTCAAAATCATCTTCAAAATCAAATTCTTTTCCTTCAAATTCTGAAAAAATATCTTGCGGACGTTTTTCGAAAATGTTGGTCAATGTATTTAATCTTCCACGGTGAGCCATTCCCATAGTGAAATATTCAATTCCCAATTCAGCCCCTTTGTGCACCAAAGTATCAAGTGCCGGAATTAATGCTTCACCACCTTCCACAGAAAAACGTTTTTGTCCAACGTATTTTTTTCCTAGAAAAGCTTCGAAGTTTGACGCTTGATTTAATTTTTTATAAATCTCAATTTTACGATCAGCATCATAAACTGGACGATTTTTAAGTTCAATCTTGTTTTTTATCCAACTTACTCTTTCAGGATCTCTGATATAAGCAAACTCAATTCCAATTGATTGACAATAAGTTTCTTCCAAATGCGCAATGATGTCTTTCAACGTTGCAGCACCGATTCCGATTTCTTCACCACATTGAAAAACGGTATTCAAATCAGTTTCTTCTAAACCAAAGTTTTGAATTTCAAGAGTTGGTGTATATTTTCTACGATCTCGAACAGGATTGGTTTTGGTAAACAAATGTCCTCTGGTTCTATAACCTTGGATCAAGTTGATTACTTTGAATTCTTTCTGAAAATTTTCAGGAATTGCTCCGTCATCTTCAAAATTTGTGCGGGCAAAATCAAATCCTTCAAAGAATTTTTGCCAGCCAATATCCACACTTTGTGGATCTTTGAGGTATTCTTTATACAAATAGTCGATAGCAGTTACATCTGCATTTCCAACGTATGTTACTTTATCCATGTTTCTGTGCGCATTAATGGAGTTGCGAAATTAAGATTTTTATCATTTTTACCATGACAATTAATCCTTTTATTTCATAAAATTCAGGAAAATGTTAATTTTTACATCAATCAGCGCAATTTTTCTCGAAAAAACACTTTTTGTGCTTCTCTTTTTATGACAATCATGGCAAAATCTCCCAACCAATTTTTATCTGCATTTCGAAAAAATCGCGCATAATTTTTTTCTGAAATATCCAAGGCATACATCAATGGAAGCCATTTAGATGCATGATTCTCTGCGATATCACCCAATTTGAATTGCAGGGTTTCCAATAAATTCGATAGCGATTTGGCTTCTGTTTCAAAATCCGTTTCGAATTCAAAACCATGCTGCCGAAAATCTTTGGCAATCTGCTGCTGTGTCCGCAATACAAAATCCTGCGAATGCATTGATTGGTCTATAGAATCATTGATTTTTGAAAGTTCATTTTCCATAGTATTAAAAGTACAAAGAAAAGCTGGAAATGGTATAAAAAGTTGAAAAATCACCTAAATGCGTTATTTCAAATTCTCCACAATTCACCTAATTTTGAAATGTTGTAACAGATTCAAAGCAATTCTGTTATATCCTCAAAATTACTCCTTATGAAAAAATTATTTCTCCTCATTTTGCTTTTTGTTGCTGATTTTGGAATTGCACAAACGGAATTTAATTATAAACTCACAGTAAATAATACGCAGGGAAAACCTGATGTAAATCGTGACGTGGTTTTTATCGAAACCAGCACCTACGAAAGATTGGCGCTGAAAACCGATGCAACTGGTTCATTGGCCTATGCTTTCAAAAAAGGAAAAGAATGGTCGGTGACGATTGGTGAAATGCGCAATTGCTTTGTGGTGAAAACACCAAGTGGCGGAGAAGCCTCAAGAACAATTACCTATAATTTACAAGATTATTTGCGAGAACGTGAACCAAG
>JBFYPS010000371.1:0-3490 GCA_041303135.1 Crocinitomicaceae bacterium
CCATTCTTTATATAAGAGTACCTTGCCTTTAAGATTTATGTTTTCCAAAGAATCATAACCATCATTGTAACGAAAAAAGTTCCATTCTTCAATGTCTCTTTCATCCATAGAATACAAATTATCTTCCACCAAAAAGGCATTTAAATTATCAATTGAAATGTGTTTTTCTGCATAATACGGATCCAATTTTTGCTCAATAAAAGTTCCCGTTGAATCAAAAATATTTATTTCAAAAGGTTGACCTTTGTAGTCCAAAAACTTGGATTCAAATTCTTTTTTTATCGTGTCAAATGAAATGACATTTGCTGGCAAACCATTGTCCCAAAACATAGTGTCTTCGGCCAATAGTTCTCCATTTTTAAATTCTAAGCGAATTTTCAATTTTCCATTGTCGAAAAATTCTTCATAAATTCCATCGTATTTGTTGTAGTAACCAATACTATCAATGGCTTTTGCCTTGGAAAGGAAGTTTCCATTTACCCTAATATAATTGTCTGATGAAGGACTATAATCGTAATTGTCAATGTATTCTTCTTGATAATCGCCTTCTGGATATTCTAGTTCGATTTCATCGTAATATTCCTCAACTTCATACACTTCCCCTTCGTATGCATTGATTTCTTCTTCAGGTAGTTCAATGGTTTTTGATTCTTCCTTCTTGAAAGTGCGCAATAATTCAAAGTTAATCGCAGGTGATTCATCAAAATCTGCAAAAGTGTAGTATTTGTATGGTAAATTGCCGAAAATAGAACTTTGACTTCTGATAAAAGGTTTATGTGAAATAATTTTATTGTCTGATAAAGTATAATGCATTTTTAAGACCACAGTGTCGATGTATAAATCTTCTTTGTAGTATCGTACATTTCTGTAAATAAACCATTCGCCACTTTTTTTACCTTCTTTGAAATTTCCCTTTTCAAGTAAAACATTTCCTTTGTATTTTTCGTATTTCCCTTCCTCAATTCCATTTACAAAGGTGGTTTTCTCAGTCTGATAAGCCATTTTTTGATTTAAGAAAATCTGAATGTCTTTTTTGGTTCGGTAAGATTGATGAAAAAATGTTGAATTGGTCCATACGCCAACTTTGATACCTTTTTGAAAGCTTCCATATTTTACGGTATCTCCTACAGCATTGAGCCACATGGCATTTCCATCCAAAAGATTGTCTTTGAGGTTAAAATATCCAGCAATTTTATTTGAATCTGGTGTTAAATCTCCTTTTTCATCAAAAACAAAATATTTATCAAAATATTGAATGTACTTTCCATCTGGTAATTTATCTAATGCAGGAACAATGTCTTTTTCGAAAATATAGTTGGTTTGGTAAAATCTGTCTGAATTGGCTTTGATGAGAGCAGTTTTGCTTTTTTCAATTTTGGTAAATTTATTACCGCCGTATATATTTTTATATTGATTGACAATTTTTTTAACTTCACTCTTAGAAAGTTCTGGATTAGTCATTCGAATGATCGATTTGAAATCTAAAATCATAGTTGATTCAATGGCATTTGACATTCTTATCTCTTGAGGATAAGGATATACATAGTATTTTACGCCGTTGATTTCTGTCGAATCAAGTTTTTGTGCAAGCGCTGAAAAACAAGTAAAGATTAAAAGGAAAAAGAAGATTTTTTTCATGGTATTTTTGAATTGTAGAGAAAAAGACTCAAATCTATATATAATTAATTTTAGCGAAGTTGAATATCGGAATTAATTTCATATTCTTCTTCGAAGCGGTTATAATTTCTGTCGTCGCCAAATTGCTCTTTTTTATTGAGGTTAAGATTGTATTTTTCTGAATTTAATCTTTGCCCCAATTTGTAATAGTAGATTTCAATATCTAACAATTTTTCACGGTAATTGATTTGTTCTTCCAAATCTGGCAAGTTTGGATTCAAGCAGATTTCTCCTAAATATTTGATTTTAGACAAATCGCCTTTCAACCATCGACCTTGTTTTTTGCCAAAAACGTATTCACCCAGCATGTTTAATCTTCCATTCGGGTCATACATTTTCCAAACTCCTGCAGGAAGTCCATTTAGCATCTGACCTTCACTTTGAATTACGCCATTGTCGAAGTAGTTTTTGACATAACCGTTAATTCGCTTCAATGTGTCATTTGCTTGCCACGTCGTATAAAATTGTCGAATTTCATAATGATCGCTGTTGGAACAGTCATATTTTTCAGTTTTCTCAATCACGTAGCTTTTTGAAAGTAATTTACCATTTAAATCATATTCAAATTTTTCTCCAACCGATTTGAATTCAATTGAATCGTTCAACGTTATCAAACTGTCGAAATAGTTGATTTCATACAATTTTTGTCCTTCGTAATTGTAAAATTTCCAAAGACCTTTTTTCTTTGATTCATTGAATGCACCTTCTCTCGCAATGTTGTCGTTGGGGAAATATTTTATCAAATAATATTTGTTATATTCTTTATCTACTCTATTGCCATCTAATAATTTGGAATGTTGACTTTTTATAGGATTGAAAATTTGATAGTCATAAAATAGATTATTTCTACCATCATTAAAATCATTACTTTGTGCAGTTGCTTCTTCAAAAATAAATGGTTCGTAAAAAGTTGAGTCTTCTAAATTGAAAAGGAATTTGGTCACAATCTGCTTGCCTTCAAAGATGATTTCTTCCGCTGGTTTTCCAAGCTTAAAGTGAATCGTATGAAATAAATTGCCTAAAGAATCATAGGATTTGTAATCTTCGATGGGAATACCGTCTTTGTAAACAACTGATCGAGCCAATTTGCCATTCAAGTGAAAACTCTTGCATTCACCATCAAATCCGCCATTTTTTGTGTGTAAGTCATAAAGCAACAAAGAATCCTTTCCAGGAAAGCAGATATAGGTTTTGAATGATCCATTGTAAACTCCTTCGTTGTATTCTATGTGCGTACTTGTTAGCGGATTTCTTCCGATGGTCATTCCATTGCGCATTCCGTTTACTATATTTGTACTTGCGACTACTTTGCCTTGCCAATCGTACTTGATATATTGCCCATTCAATTCACCATCTTTGAATTCAATTGTTTCCTCTAAATATCTGGTTGATTTTTTAGGGAATTTTGTATATCGAAGTATGTTATTTTGAGTTCTATATTTGACATTTGAGCCTTTATCTTGTATTCTATATTTTTTTGCCAATCCATTTAGCTTTCCTTCTGAAAAAGTAAAAGTTGAAACGATTTTCCCATGTTTTCCAAAAGTTTTCCAAATACCAGATGGCATGCCATTCACCATATTTCCTTCAATTTTTAAGATGGTGGGATTTCTAATTTTTCTGGCATCCACTTGACCTAAAATGTATGGAGTTCTTGAAGTTGTGATTGCACTTAACTGCGGAACAAAGATGTAATCAAAATTTAAATCACTTATTTGGGTTTCATAAAATTGAAGTATATTTTGATTTTTTACAGTTTTGTTCTCAGCATATTTTTTGACTGATTTATTAATTTTCCGCTTTGATTTATAAC
>JBFYPS010000372.1:0-3134 GCA_041303135.1 Crocinitomicaceae bacterium
GTGTAATAGCCTTCTTTTTCAGCAATTTTCGCCAAAGTTCCAATCACATCATCGGCTTCAAAACCTTCTTTCAGCAAGATGGGAATTTGAAAAGCTTCCACGATTTTTTTGATTGGATCAATCATCGAACGAATGTCTTCAGGCATTTCTTGTCTGTGCGCTTTGTATGCCGCAAAATCAGCTTGACGATTTGTCGCACCTCCAGGAGCATCAAAAACGACCGCCATGTGCGTCGGTTGCTCTTTTTTGATAACGTCAATCAATGCATTCGTAAATCCAAACGCCGCAGATGTATTTTGTCCCTTTGAATTGATTCTCGGGTTTTTAGCAAATGCAAAATAGGCTCTGTAAATCAAAGCGAATGCATCAACCAAGAAAATTTTTTTATCGTGAACAGCTGAAATCATATTTTTAAATTGGATTTAGTAAAAAAATCAATTTTTCCTCCCCCTCAATCCCCCTCTAAAGGGGGAAGACAGGAATTTTCTCTAAAATAAATGGATTAACTCCAAGTTGTACCTTCTTTCCCGTCTTTCACAACAATTCCTGCGGAAGCAAGTCCGTCGCGAATTTGGTCGGAAGTGGTCCAATCTTTATTTTCTCTTGCTTGTTGACGCAATTGCAAAACCAAGTCCATCACTGGAGCTAATTTTGTATTCGATTGCGCTGAAATGGTTTGTAAACCAAGCACATCAAAAACGAATGCGTTCATTTCTTTCGTCAATTCTTTCAAATCTGCCTTTGAAATGGAAGCGTTTCCGATTTTGATTGAATTGATAAATTTTACCGCTTCAAAAAGATTGGCAACCAAAATGGGAGCATTGAAATCGTCGTTCATTGCCGTGTAAAAACTGGCAATCAATTCAGATACATTCACAGAAGAATGCTCGCTTGTTGGCAATTTTTCCAGACTCGCCATTGCTTCCATCAAACGCTCGAAACCTTTTTCAGCGGCGTTTAATGCATCGCTTGTGAAATCCAAGGTGCTTCTGTAGTGCGCTTGCATGGTGAAAAAACGGACAACTGTTGGGTCGTAAGCCTTTTGCAATTGGTCATTTTCTCCTGAAAACATTTCGTTGGGTAACAAAGTATTTCCAGTTGATTTGGACATTTTTTTGCCATTCAAAGTCAACATATTTCCATGCATCCAGTAGTTTACCGGCGATTTACCTGTGGAAGCGCAACCTTGAGCGATTTCACATTCGTGGTGTGGAAATTTCAAATCCATACCGCCACCGTGAATATCAAAATGATCGCCTAAATATTTGGTACTCATCGCAGAACATTCTAAGTGCCAACCTGGAAAACCAATTCCCCAAGGCGAAGGCCATTTCATGATATGTTCGGAAGAAGCGTTTTTCCAAAGTGCAAAATCGAGCGGATTTCGTTTTTCGTCTTGTCCGTCTAAATCTCTTGTACCAGCAATCAAATCTTCAATTTTTCGCCCAGAAAGCTCACCGTAAGGATGCGTTTCATTGTATTTCAACACATCAAAGTAAACAGAACCATTGATTTCATAAGCGAAACCATTTTGAATGATTTGTTTGATCATTTCAATTTGTTCGATGATATGCGCTGTTGCCGTTGGTTCAATACTTGGCGGCAAATTGTTGAATTTTTGAAGTACGTCGTGAAAATCCAAGGTATATTGTTGAACAATTTCCATCGGTTCCAATTGCTCTAAACGTGCTTTTTTGGCAATCTTATCTTCTCCTGTATCAGCATCACTTTCAAGATGGCCGACATCCGTAATGTTTCGCACATAGCGCACTTTGTATCCCAAATGCAAAAGATAGCGATAAACCAAATCAAATGAAATAAATGTGCGACAATTTCCTAGGTGAACGAAATTATAAACTGTTGGACCACAAACGTATAATCCAACAAAATTTTTATGAATCGGGACAAATTTCTCTTTTTGTCCGCTTAAACTGTTGTAAATAAAAAGTTCACCTTGTTTTGCGTGCATTTTACTAAAATAAATAGTTGAAGAACAAAGATAAGGATTTTTGTAGAAGGATTATTTTGTAAAATTAAAATGTACTAAGATTACTTATTTTTGGAGAATTCGCCACCTAATTTCGTCCAAATTCGCTTTGATTTTTCGGAAAATATTTTGACCTTCCAAATTCAAATAATTTTTAGTGAAAATACTTGGATTGAGCATCCATTTGATCGCCCTTTTTGGGAATGGTAAAGCACCATAGGGGAATTTTTTCAATGCAAAATGAGGTTTGAGTTGAGGGTAGATTTTTTCAAAGAATTCTTTGCGGTTGTGTTTGTAGAAATCATTGTTTCTAGGAACCAACACATCCATTCCTAGGTGAAAAGTGAGGTGCGCATCAGGTACAAATAGCGGATTTTCAGCGAATGAAAAAATGTTGTGAACCAAAGCTGCTTCCAAAAATGAAATTCCGACGCAGATATTTTCTAGTATAAATTTATCTAAGAGTTCAGTTTTAATAACAAAACAGTCAAAACCAGGATGTGATTTACCCAATTGAGCGTACATCAGTGGAAGTTCTTCAATGGATGTATAAATCGCTGGAATTCTTCTTCTATTGATGACCAATGCGTCATGGCCTTTTTTCAGGTATTCAAAGATAGCATCATAAAAGAACGGCATCACTGCAATATCCATGTTTGTAAAAATCACAAAATCAGGTTTTTCAATCTCATTTATTTTCTCAAGAATGTCTTTTACTAATGGAAGCTTTCGATTTTTAAGTTGTGAATTTACATCCAAAACAGATTTTTCTAAGTTCGACAAGATTTGAAATTCGGCAGGAATGATGGATATGTCTTCTTCGAATTGTGTGGTAATCAGTTGAATGCGATTTGAATTTGCACTTTGTTTTTTTGCTCGAATCATCGTTTCAAAAGTGATTGGTTGCGCGAAGAACAAATCAGATTTTTCTTTTACCTTTACGGGATTGATAATATGAGCTACACTATTCAAGGATGAAAGTTTTGTTTAACAATATTGGTAAATCTACAAATTATCTCAAATATGTTGAGCAATTGTATGCGGATTACAATTTGTTTAGAAAAAAGCATTTCTCAAATTTATGTATAAATCTATTACAAAAGCGATTTCCAAATTCAAGTTTATTTTTGACACATTCCGCAACGGG
>JBFYPS010000373.1:0-4172 GCA_041303135.1 Crocinitomicaceae bacterium
TCCGGTGGCTTTGCCATAGCCGGTCATTGAATGCAACATATTTTGGGTATTTTTTTCTTTGGAATTATTTCCAGTGAGAATTAATTCTTTTGCCAATTTTCTTTCTGAATTTCTTCAAAACTGCTTCACGTGAGCCAATTCCGCCAATTTTTACAAGGTCATAACCCACAAATTTTCCATCGCGGTAGAAATTGAATTCGAATGAAATGGATGTGATTTCATCTCTATACAAAGGAAACAAATGTCCGTTAGTGATTTCAACTGCCAATGTATCGTG
The DNA here is from genome assembly GCA_041303135.1 of Crocinitomicaceae bacterium. Taxonomy (GTDB): domain Bacteria; phylum Bacteroidota; class Bacteroidia; order Flavobacteriales_D; family Crocinitomicaceae; genus JAQVCM01. The sequence goes on from JBFYPS010000373.1 coordinate 278, forward strand.
ATTTTTTGCTGGTTTGAATTGTCTGTCGTATCCGCGCACTGAAACCAAAATATAGGTATCAATGCCTTTCGCTTTCATGATTTTTTGAATTGAATCAGAAGCCAACATGCTGATATTTGTTCCTTCTTTCAGTACATTCAATGACGACATCGCTTTGATCCCGTTGGAAGCCAACAATTCTGTGAAATTGATTTCCATCGTGAAGCGGTCTTCAGATTTATCTAACTGACCAACAACCATGGCGTTTCTCAATTTTAAGTCTTTCGTTTGAGAAAAACCAAAATTGATTGCAAAAACTGTGAAAATGAATAAGATGAAACGCATATAAAAAAGTATAAAGTTAAAAAATCTCCGCAGCAATTGCTTTCACAGAGCTAGAATTTGACATGGTGTAATAATGGATGCAAGGAACGCCAGCAGCTTTCAATTCTTTGGATTGCTGTTTTCCCCATTCGATTCCCAATGCTGAGATCGCTTTGTTGTCTTTGCATTTAACGATTTCTTTGCTCAAGATTTCAGGAAAATCGATGTGGAAAAATTTCGGTAAAAACGAAGCGTGTTCCAACGTTTTCAATGGTTTCAATCCTGGAATGATCGGCACATTGATTCCTGCAGCACGACAAGCGTCAACAAAGTCGAAATATTTTTGGTTGTCAAAGAACATTTGCGTCACAATGTAAGAAGCACCTGCGTCCACTTTGGCTTTCAGGTGAATCAAATCTGTGGTCAAATTCATCGCTTCAAAATGCTTTTCAGGATATCCAGCTGCGCCGATACAAAAATCAGTTGGTTCTAATTGATAATCTTCGGTTGTGTAATTTCCAGAATTCATTTCGACGATTTGCTCAATCAGTTCAACTGCATATTTATGCCCCATTGGATGCGGTCTGAAATTGGCTTCCGTTTTGATTGAATCACCGCGCAAAGCCAAGACATTGTCGATGCCTAAAAATTGCAAATCGATGAGCGCATTTTCAGTTTCTTCTTTACTGAAACCACCGCAAATCAAGTGTGGAACTGCATCAACATCGTATTTATTCATGATTGCCGCACAAATTCCAACCGTTCCCGGACGTTTTCTGATGGCGATTTTTTCGAGTAAACCGTGGTCTCTTTCCTTGTAAATAAACTCTTCACGGTGATAAGTTACATTGATGAATTTGGGTTTAAACTCCATCAATGGATCAATTCCGTCGTAAATCGACTGGATGCTTTTTCCCTTCAACGGAGGAAGGATTTCAAAAGAAAACAGGGTAGATTTAGCAGCTTGAATATGATCGATAACTTTCATGAATGTTTACAAAAATTTGAATAAGATGCAAAGATAGTGAAATTTAAATTGGATTGAAGATTGGCAGATTATTGGATTGGCAAATTAGCAGATTAACAGATTGGCAAATTAGCAGATTGCAAATTGGAAGATTCGCAAATTGATGTGAAGTGCGAAGCAATCTGCAATCTGATAATCTGTAATCTGCTATTCAACCTATCCTACTTTCTCCTGAAAATCTACTTGAGTCGCTTGAAAACCAACCATTTTGTGAACTGCAGCGATGATTCCAACCTGGTCGAAACCGCAATCTGCGTACAATTGATCTGGTGTTCCGTGGTGAATGTATTGATCTGGAATTCCTAATCTTACAACGTGTGCTGCATATTTGTTATCAGCCATAAATTCCAACACTGCGCTACCCATTCCGCCCATCAAACAACCGTCTTCAATCGTGATGACTTTGTCGAATTTGGCAAAAACTTCGTGCAACAACATTTCGTCCAATGGTTTCACAAAACGCAAATCGTAATGTGCTACAGAAAGTCCGTCTTCTTGCAAAGATTTAATCGCTTTTTGCGCTGTATTTCCAACATGACCGATGGTCAAAATCGCTACATCATTTCCTGCAGTAACTTTTCGTCCTGTTCCTACTTTGATGGCTTTCATGGATGTTTTCCATTCTGTCATCACACCGTTTCCACGAGGGTACCGAATGGAGAATGGCCCCATATTTTCTTGTTGCGCGGTGAACATCAAATCTCTCAATTCTGCTTCGTTCATTGGCGCAGAAACAATCATGTTTGGAATCGAACGCATGTAAGCCATGTCATAAGCTCCGTGGTGCGTAGCGCCATCAGCACCAACCAATCCACCGCGGTCTAGACAGAAAACAACATTTAAATTTTGTAAAGCTACATCGTGCAACACTTGATCGTAAGCGCGTTGCATGAAAGAAGAATAAATGTTACAAAATGGAACCATTCCTTGCGTTGCCAAACCTGCCGAAAATGTTACAGCATGTTGTTCAGCAATTCCAACGTCGAAAGAACGTTCTGGCATCGCTTCCATCATGTATGTCAATGAGCATCCAGACGGCATCGCAGGCGTGACACCCATGATTTTGTCGTTTTTCTCTGCCAATTCAACAATCGTATGTCCGAAAACATCTTGGTATCTTGGTGGCTCAGGTGATTTTGGAACTACTTTGATGATTTCTCCAGTTTCCTTATTGAAAACACCTGGCGCATGCCATTTTGTTGGATTTCCTTCTTCTGAATATTTGTATCCTTTGCCTTTCATCGTGATGCAATGCAACAATTTTGGGCCAGGAATGTCTTTTAAATCTTCTAATATTTTTGCCAATCCAACGACATCGTGTCCGTCAACAGGACCAAAATAGCGGAAATTCAATGCTTCGAATAAATTGCTTTGTTTCAACAACGAACTTTTCAAAGCTGTTGAAATTTTGGAAGCAACTGTTTGCGCGTCAGGACCAAATTTGGAGATTTTACCTAACAATTTCCAAACTTCATCTTTCACTTTGTTGTAAGTGTGAGAAGTCGTGATGTCGGTCAAATATTCTTTTAATGCACCTACATTTGGGTCGATTGACATGCAATTGTCGTTCAAAATCACCAATAAATTAGCGTCTTTTTCAAATCCAGCGTGGTTCATTCCTTCGAAAGCCAAACCAGCAGTCATTGCGCCATCACCGATTACAGCGATGTGTTGTTTTTGTTTTTCTCCTTTGTATTGACTTGCAACTGCCATTCCCAAAGCCGCAGAAATGGAAGTAGATGAGTGACCAACACCGAATGTATCGTATTCACTTTCACTTCTTTTCGGGAAACCAGAGATTCCTCCTTTGATGCGATTTGTGTGGAAAACATCTCTTCTGCCAGTCAAGATTTTATGACCATAAGCTTGGTGACCAACGTCCCAAACCAATTGATCTTCAGGTGTATTGAAAACATAATGCAAAGCAACAGACAATTCAACCACGCCTAAACTAGCGCCGAAGTGACTGTTTCCGATTTCAGAAATGACATCTACAATGTATTGACGTAATTCGTCAGAAACTTGTGGTAAATCATTGACTGTGAATTTTTCCCGTAAATCTTTCGGAAATTCAATTTGTTCTAAAAACGGTCCCGCTTTGTATTCTCCCATGTTGGCAATATATTTAACAAAGTTATTCTTTTCTGCTGTTTTTAACAAACAATCAAAAGCTTTATTTTGTTCTTGAGATTCTTTAACAAATTTTAATTTGGTTTTGTTCGATAATCTGATTTCGATGAGATTAAATGATGTTGAAGATTTATGTCGGGGTGGAAATCTTCTTGCGGGTGGTTTTTGTCACGGTTTTTGTGCCAAAAACGCGCGCCAAAAACAGATTTTCTCTTGTTCTTTACGATGGACTGTGTCCATCGCTACCCATATTTGCTGCCTAGCGGCAGCATGTGGGTGAGGAAAATTGATTGTAGGTATTCCCTCCTTCGGAGGATAATTTTTAGACACATTTTTTAATGTTGTTATGATTGGGAAATTGATTCTTTGGGGTTTAAATGATTTTGAAGATTTATGTAGGGGTGGAAATCTTATTGCTGGTGGTTTTTGTCATGA
>JBFYPS010000374.1:0-5754 GCA_041303135.1 Crocinitomicaceae bacterium
CTCCAGTCATTCCAGTTTCTTCATCAATGGTAAACATCGCTTCCAATGCTGGATGTGCAATGTCAGTCGAAGCAAAAATCGCCATGATCGCTGCAACACCAATTCCATTGTCAGCACCTAAAGTGGTTCCATTTGCTTTCACCCAATCTCCATCTACCAACATTTCAATTCCTTGCGTATCGAAATCAAAAACGGTATCGCTATTTTTTTGATGAACCATGTCTAAATGCGACTGCAAAACCACTGTTGGACGATTTTCCATTCCTGCAGTTGCTGGTTTTTTGATGATAACATTTCCGATGGCATCTTGAATGGTTTCAAGTCCTAATGATTTACCAAAATTTACCATGAATTCAATCACTCGCTCTTCTTTTTTAGATGGACGAGGAACTGCATTTAAATCTGCAAAATGATTCCACAATGCTTTCGGCTCTAAGTTTCTAATTGACATTTTCTTATTTTTAATAACCCGAATAAATCGAGTCGAAATGAATACAAATTAACTAGAAACAAAAATAGTGATTCTACTTTGATTTTAACTTTTCAATCAGAAATTAATCTGTTGGCTATTGAGTAAAATGAACGTTTCTAAAAGACCAATGTATTAATCCCCCAAACAACAAATTTTATGAAAAAATCAATCTTATTTTTAAGTCTAATGGCTTCTTCGGCAGGAATTTTTGGACAAGTTTCTGGCAATATCAATTACTTGCAACAAACGCATTTGAATGAAAGCAACATTGATGTGCGCATCAACACAAACGATATCATCATCAATATCAAAGGAATGACCAATGTGAAAGCAGAAAGTTATGTGGCCATTTTCAGTATTACGCAAACAGGTGAAAATTTAGAGGAAATTCAACGATTGATGGATGAAAGAATCAATCAGATAAAAAAACCATTTGAATTAAAGAAAGAAATTGAGTTTTATACCGATATGATTTCATTTGTTCCTTGTTACGAATTTGAAGAAACTAAAAAAGCATTCAACAAGAAAACGTACAACGAAGTTCCGAAAGGATTTGAAATGAAAATCAATGTTCACGTCAAATATAAAAATCCAAATTCATTGACTGAAATCGTTGCGGCTTGTTCAGCATCTGAAATATATGATTTGATTCGTGTAGATTATTTTGCAAGTAACATGGAGCAAGTACGCAAGGATTTGGCAACCAAAGCGCAATTAATTTTAAAAGAAAAAATCAAAATGCGCCAGGATTTATTGGGAATGGATTTTACTACAATGAAAAAACAAATGGCTGATGGATATCGAGTTGTCTATCCAATTGAAAGCTACAAATCGTACCAAGCATATTCCAATTCATCTTTGAACTTAAAAAAATCTGCCGCGGTAACGCAAACTGAAAAATCTACGACACAATTTTATCAGCCAATCTTTGACAAAGAATTTGATTTTGTGACCAATCCTGAAATTGTGGAACCTGTGATTCAAGTCATGTATGAAATAACTTTTCGAATCATCACTGAGGAAACGCCAAAGCCTGCGCCAGTTGTAGAAACCAAAACAACCAAAGAATATTTCATCGTTACGCATGACGGAGACGTAAAAGCATTGAATGTTGGCAAATAGGAATGAAAAGCTTAATTTTGCGCCGTTAACAAAATGAAATTCCTTTGAAAAAATTTTTTCGCAGCAAATGGATTAAGATTCCATTGTACTTTTTTACAATTTGCTTTGCTTTAATCGGTGCTTTTTTAACTATTGCTTATTTCGCCATTTATTTCAAATGGACCAACGAATCTGGCGCAGTAGATGGAAATAGCCGTGTATTGCAAGTGATGAGCGACAAATACCAAGTAAAAACGGATAAAGACAGTTTGGCAATGGTTGCTGAAAAATACGAAGCTTTAAATCGAATTCTGATTTTGAAAAAGTATTATCCAAAAAATGCGCAACACATTTTGGCTTCTTTAGAATCTAATCACGACTATACTGAAGCGCTTAGAATGGTTGAATCTGTGGATATGTTGGCAGACAAAACTTCGCCTTATTATTTGGAAGTTATTAAATATAGGGAAAATAAATACCAGCCTGTTGAAGGAAAAACTAGCAAAAGCATTTATCATTGGATGAATACTTCAGAATGGGACGATTTCAAAATTGCGGTTGAAAAAGACAAAAAAGTGATTGATTCTGTAGCAAAAATGACTGGTGTAGAATCTCGATTAATTGTTTGCTGCTTGATTGGCGAACAAATGCGTTTATTCAATTCAGACCGCGAAGCTTACAAAAAATGGATTGGTCCTTTAAAAATCTTATCAGTTGAATCTAAATTTTCGTTGGGCGTAACTGGAATCAAAGAATTGACTGCGCAAACGATTGAAAAATATCTAAAAGATTCAACAAGCGCTTATTATTTAGGCAAGAAATATGAAAATTTATTGGATTTCAAAACGGACAATCCTGCACAAGAAAGAATTGATCGCTTGATTTCATTCCGAAATCACTATTATTCCTATATGTACGCCGCTGTTTTCTTAAAGCAAGTGAAACACCAATGGGAGCGCAGAGGATTTCCAATCGACAATCGTCCAGAAATTTTATCAACGCTTTTCAATGTAGGATTTCCGCAATCAGTTCCGAAAAAAGATCCAAAAGTGGGTGGTTCAACGATTAAAATTAAAGAAAAACCCATTTCATTTGGAATGATTGGCTATCAGTTTTACTATTCAGGAGAATTGTGTGATTTGTTTCCTATTCACACCAAAAAATTTGATTGGAATGAAATCTAAGCTGCGATCCATTTTCATAATATCAATCTTAATGCCGCTTTCAGCTTGCTCACAACCAGCAGATTCAGTAAAAATCGAACCTGATACACTCCTTGGCAAATGGCAAAATTTAGCCAAAGGAGCGGATTACATGGAAATGGAAGCGCCGAAAAAATCAGCTATCAATGATTCACGCATTTGCATTTTAAAACTCAATCCAAAAGATTTTGAATTAGAAATGCACGCTGCAACTGCCGAAGAAGATAAAAAATCGAAATCTGCAAGCGAATGGGCTGAAAAATACAATTTAAATGTGGTGGTAAATGCTGGAATGTATGATTTGGCTAAAAAGATGTTGAGCAAAGGCTATCTGAAAGCTGGCGAACACGTCAACAATCCAAATTTGTATCCGAATTACAATGCCATGATTGCGTTTAATCCAAAAGACAGTTTGAAATGGAAATTTACTGTCCTGGATTTAAAATGCGAAAATTGGGAAAATGTCAAAGATGATTACCATTGTTATGCACAAGGTTTGAGAATGATTGATTGCAATAGTCAACCTTTGAGTTGGAACAAGAAAAATCAATCTTGCAGCATGTTGGTTACCGCGGTTGATGCACTTGGGAATATTTATTTCATCTTTTCTCGTTCGCCCTATACGCACAACGAAATGATTGAATTTATGCTAGGTTTTCCATTCAAGTTAAACAATGCTATTTATATGGAAGGCGGACCACAAACGAGTTTATATATTCATTTTGGAGATCGAAAAATTGAAAAAATTGGAAGTTATGTTTCAGAAACGTATCCAAACGATTTAAATGATCATTTTTGGGCTTTGCCGAATGTGATTGGGTTTAAAATGAAGGAATAAGTTAAGAATTCAGAATTACTTAACAATTCGCTCCAAATACAAATCTTCCACTTTTTTTCTTGCCCAAGGCGTTTTTCTCAAGAAAGTCAAACTTGATTTCACGCTTGGATCTTTCAAAAAACAATTAATCGGAACGAGATAACCCATGTGATCCCAGCCGATTTCTTTTTCGAGTGCGACAATCATTTCTTCTAATTTGATTCCGTGAAGCGGATTATTGGGTTGCGACATGAAAATTGTACTATTAATTTTGGGTCAAAAGTAGATAATATTTAATCAAATTAAATCATAACCAATAATTCAGATGTGCTGAAAATATTTTTCACTTGGGTAAAGCATTATTTTTTAAGATATTTGTAAATAAAAAATTACTAGTGAAAAAATACATTCCATTTTCAATCTTGTTGTTGTGTATTTTGATGCTGTTAAAAAGTAATTTATATACTTTCCATCAATTTCCCTTACAGAAACACGCTTGGAGTCAAATTGATCATTATTCATTGAGCTTGGGATTTGTTGAAAATGATTTAAATTTTTTCAAACCAAAAACACGTACTTACAACTACAAATATCCTGAAGATTGGAAAAGAAAAGAACTTTCAACGACAACCAGCGTAGATTTTCCAATTCATCAATTTATTCCTGCTGTTGTGATGAAAATAACCGGGAGTGAATCACAAATTATCAATCGAATTTACATTTATTTGTATTCATTATTTGGGATTTTCTTTTTATTCAAACTTTCTAATTTACTGGTTGAGAACAAAATACTCGCGCTGTTCCCTGTATTAATTCTCATTTTTTCTCCCCTTTTTGTTTATTACCAAAATGGATTCATGCCATCGATTCCATCGTTTTCAAACTTTGTGATTGGCACCTATTTTTACATCAAATTCATTCAGAGTGACAGGCAAAAATATTGGGTTTTAGCGCTCATTTTCTTGAGTTTGGCTGTTTTGGCGAGAACGAGCTATCTTTTTCTTTACTTCTCAATTTTAGGTGTTGAATTGATTCGCTATTTAAATATATATAACTTCAAGTCAATCTTCAAAAGCAAATTTTTGATTGGAAGTTTGATTTCTTTCATATTGATTTTTAGCTATTTTGCCTATAATTACTACTTACGAAAAACTTATGGCTCGTTATTCTTATCGCATTTGATGCTTCCAAAAGATTTTGAAGAATTTAAAGAAATAGTTCGATTGATGCTACAAAATTGGAAATACATTTACTTTTCCAAAAGCCAATATTTAGCGATGGTAATTTTGGTGCTTTTGGCCATTATTTTTTATCGAAGAAGAACCAAAGTATTCATCAACAAATTACCCATTATTCTTTGCATATTCCTGTGGTTTGCCTCTCTCGCATTTTTTGTTTCTATGGCAAAACAATATGTAAATCACGATTACTATTTTATCGATTCATTTTTGTTTCCTATCATTTTTACAACAATTGTACTAGCTGGTAGAATCAAGACCTTTAAATTTGAAAACTATTTTTACTTGTTATTAATATTTATTTCAATTTTCTTTTTTCGCAAGGAAGCCAAAAGTGAACAAGAAAAAGTCTATGCTCCTGGACCATGGAATCAAACTTTAACGACTTATTCCAATTATGAAAACGCGAATAAATTACTGAATGACAACAAGGTAAATCCAACCGAAAAAATTCTATGTTACCACGCATTTCCACCGAATCTTCCGTATTATTTAATGCGAAGAGATGGAATTCCCATTATCGACGACAAACCAGAACTGCTAAAAGCTACTATTCATTGGGATTTTGAATACATGCTATTTGAAAACGAATATTTTTTTCCCAACGTTTATGAAAATTATCCTGAAATCATCAATCATTTTGAAGTCATTGATACAGACGGAAAGATAACTTTATGCATAAAACGTCGGCAAGCAAAAAAATGCAATTTGAATGAATTTCTGCAACTTGATAAACATGAAATTATTCTAGAATCATCTGATACAAGCGATCATAATTGGGAATTCTTGCAGAATAACAAAAAATATGGTGTTATTCCAAAAAACAAAGAATTTGGCGCTGTATACAAGAATCTAGGATTTTCAAAAAAGCAAAATGAAAATTTGGTAATTAAATTTGATGGAAATATCACTCCGAAAAATACT
>JBFYPS010000375.1:0-8256 GCA_041303135.1 Crocinitomicaceae bacterium
TTTTAATATTAACCTTTGGTTGTAGTTCAAAGTCAAATGAAAATAACAAATTAATTTCAGAGGAGCTTAGTAATGATAAAGTAGATGTTAAGTCGAAAATTGAAAATCAGTTAACCAAATAACGAATGACAAATTTAGGGAATAGTTCTTGGATATATTTTTTTGTATTTTTATTCAGTGCAATCTGTTTGATAATTTATTTTGTAAAATACAAAGTTCAATTTTCATATGAAAGTATAAAATTATTTGGTGCATTGATTCTTATAGTTTTAGCCGCTTTTGCAATTCTTTTTGCAAAGTTGTTTAGGTAGTATTATTCAATAAGTGTAGTTCAAATGTTGTTTTCAAAAATGTCAAATCACAGCGTTAGAGAAGCGTTTAAAAAGGAAATAATAGCACTAAAATGATGAGAATTATATAAATTATTATAGCTGTTTTTTGAAGGCAATTTAATAAGTCGACTAAAATCGCTCATCACCCTCATTCACAGTACTTATTCTCGCTCTAAATAAAAAGAGCTAAGAAAAATTGTTCGCTAAGGAAAAAAGTGCAAAAACAAAAAGAGCGTCTAACTGTCGTTAAACGCTCTTTTTATTTTAGTGACCCCGTTTGGATTCGAACCAAAGACCTACTGCTTAGAAGGCAGTTGCTCTATCCAGCTGAGCTACGGGGCCTAAATTTTTCCAGTCAATACAGAGCGTTTGCTCTGTCCTCCCAAAAACTATCGGGAACGGAACTGGATTTCAAAAAAAAAGGGGATGATTTCTCATCCCCTTTGTCGGGGTGGCCAGATTCGAACTGACGACCTCCTGCTCCCAAAGCAGGCGCGATACCGGGCTACGCTACACCCCGAGAAAATCTCGTTTCAATCCCTATTTCAAATGACAAATTCGATCGGTTTTGCCAAACCTTTGTTTCTTAAATTACTTCAAAAATTGCTTTTAAAAGCGCTTCTTTTCTGTAATTCGGAGTGCAAAGATAATAAAAAATTATTATTATGCAATCTTTTATTTTAAATAGTGAAAGTTGTGATTCACTTCTTTCTATTTATTTCTTGCGGAGAGAGCGAGATTCGAACTCGCGGTACCGTTACCAGTACGTCAGTTTAGCAAACTGGTGGTTTAAGCCACTCACCCATCCCTCCAATAATTTTTTTTCCAAAGAACTAGGGTGCAAAAGTAGTAAAAGCTTGGTTTATTTTGATGATTTTTCTAAATTATTTTCATTTTTTTATATCAATCAAATCTAAAATCATATAAATACATGGTTAACAAACTACTAAGTTTTAAAAATGTGTAAAAGTACCAGATGTAAAACAAAGATTTCGGGTAAATTTCAGATTCATTTGCCGTTTTTCGATAGTAAAAATACAAGGTTCCGATGAAAATCAATAACCCTAAAGTCTGGAACAAGTAAAGATTAAAATACACTCCAAAACCTATACACAGCAGGGAAAGAGGCAAGGTGTAAACATGGTGTTTCCAATTGGTTTTTTGGTAAAACTGCGTGATTTCGATCAACAGCAAAACATAGGAGGCAATTTTTAATTGCTGAATCATTGGATCTTTGTAAAACACCAGCATCTGCTCACTGTCCATGAAAAAGTTCAAAAACAATTGATTATAAATCAAACTAATTCCCGCAAATGCAAGCAATAACAAGTAACTCGTTTTTGCTTTCGAAAAATTCAATGCAGCGAAATAAATCACAATGAAAATGAAAATGATTTCATTGATCGGGAAAAAAGCAAAAGGTCCACCGCCAAGTGCACTCACCAAACCATACATCATCAGCGACAATGCCGCCAAAAAAACAGTTCTTCTTTCTCTTTCCATCGCTTTGGACTATTTTTTAGCCAATGCTTCTTCTACGTACTTAAAAGTTGACAAAACTTCAGGCAATCCATTTACAACCGCTACATCGTGCTCAAAATGGGCACTTACTTTTCTGTCGGCTGTTAATATCGTCCAATTGTCACCAGCAGTAATTACGCGCTCAGTTCCTAAATTAATCATCGGTTCTATGGCAATCACCAATCCTTCTTGGATTTTCTTACCTTGTCCTCTGCGACCGTAATTTGGTACTTGTGGCTCTTCGTGCATCGAACGACCTAAACCGTGTCCAACCAAATCTTTTACAACGCCATATCCGTGCTTTTCAGCATGGTTTTGAATCGCCCAACCAATATCACCAATGCGATTTCCAACGCGGGTGTGTTCAACGCCAATATTCAAACATTCAAGCGTCACTTTCAATAATTCTTTGGCTTCAGGGGCAACTTCTCCCACTTCAAAAGTGTATGCATGATCGCCGTAATATCCTTCAAACAAAGCACCACAATCCACAGAAACGATGTCGCCATCTTTCAAGATTTTTCCTTTTGGATAACCGTGTACCACTTCTGCATTCAAAGAAACGCAAAGTGTGTTTGGAAAATCATACATGCCTAAAAATCCAGGAAGTGCATTTTGTGAACGAATATATTCTTCCGCCATTTTGTCGATTTTCAACATATCAGCGCCTGGTTTAATTTCAGCTGCAATCAAGCCCAATGTTCTGCTCACAATTTGAGCAGCTTCGCGCATGATTTCGATTTCCGCAGGTGTTTTGTAAAATATTTTTTCTTTGCCAAATAAAGAACTCAAAATAAATCGTTTTAAATGATTGAAATTACCTCTTTTTGAGATTTTTTGCAAAGGTAGTAAAATCTACATTCTACGAGTTGTATTCTGCAGGCAGTTGAGATGTAAAGTCAATAGTTTTAATGTAATGATTTGGGCGTGCCTCCAAAAAAATCGTCATGCTTCCGAATTTTTTGGAGTCGGGCTTTTCACTGCAATTCCTCGCTCACCCGATAAAAATCGGGATTCACTGCGGGATTTTCGCTGCAATCCCTCACGCGGATTATCGTAATCCAATTTAAAATTCTAATATTGTTCTTAGTTTTATTCCAGTAGTCTAATTTTTTGTTGCTATGATCATCAACCTTTTTCTTTTATTTTTTGCAGGGATTACTTCTTGCTATTTTTTATTCATCGAGAAACAATCGAAAAGGAATGTTTGGATTTTTCTCGCTTCGGGAGCTTTTGTTGGAAACGTATTGTATTTCATCTATGCCATTTATCCAAAATCAAGTCACGCAATCGACCACAATCTTTGGAATCAACACAGTGAGTTGTTTAAATTCATCATCCTTGAAATGATTATTTTATTTACATTCGGAATCATTTCAGGCGTTAGAAATAAAAAGAAAAATCCACAATCTGCGAATCAAAATCAAAACACTAAATCAAGTTCAAAATACATTTCGAGTGCCATTTTTGTGGGATATTTACTATTTTTTGGAATCTTTTACATCGCTCCAAAAAGGGGAAGTTACGCCAATACAACAATCGATATTGAGCCCAAAATTGAGCAACAAAAACCCCTAAAATGGTTAGTCTTTAAAAATGAAAAACTCGGTTTTTCAATAGATTATCCCGAAGGCGCAGTAATCAAAGATTTCGAAAGTCATTTAGATATGGATTGGGAAAATGGTTCAAAATTAAGTTTGAACATTGGTAGTTTCATTGATTCACCCGAAGAACGGAAAGTAACTTTGGAAAATGATATTATCAAAGTCTCGGATTTAAAAATAAATGACATTGATTTTACTTTAATCGAAAGTGAAATTCCTTATTTTGGTCATGTGTATGAATATTCATCTGAAATAGATTCAAATAAACGCATTTGCTTTCAGCTGATCTCACCAATCGATTCAGAGCAAAGCGTTCGCAACATTCAATTAAAAATGGCAAAGAGTTTCAAGTTTTTAAAGAAAATGTAATCGTATCAAACAAAAAAAAAGCTGCCAATTAAGACAGCTTTTAATAAAGAATAAATCAATTTTTATTTTCCTTTTGGAACATGTTTGTTTGTAAAACTTTCTGCAGTTTTATTCCAATTATCGATGTAAACACCACGCATTTTATTCAAATAATCATTGGATTTGTTGTATGAATTTGAAGCTGAATTCATGTCATTGACAGCCTTGTTGTAGCTGTCTACATCCTGTTGCGTTCTCTTTTTTTCTGGTACGGCATCAAATCCTTTTTTAGCTTTATCAAAGTTTTCGCTCGCCATGAAAAAATCAATCATTTTCGGCAATTCCACATTTCCTTCTTCAATATAAAATTGCAAAAGTCTATTGGTAGATTCAACCAAACTCATGTCGTTTTTGTATGGTTTTACATTTTTTAATTTTTCCAAACCTTCTTTCGCAGTGGCAACTAGAGCTGTTCTGTTTTGCTCAATTCCATTGACATCCTTGCGATTAAGCGCATCCATCAAATAAGCTTCCTGCTTGAAACTTTTAAAGAAAATCAAATAGATTTCATTGTAAGTATCATAAACTTGACCTGCAATTTCCATTTTTTGCGACAATCCATCTTCTTGTTGAATTAGATTAATATCATTTTCTTTGGCAAACAACGCTTGTTCTCTTTGCACCATTTCACCTGCAGCAACTAACTTGTCACTCGCGCGTTCTCTGGCTAAAAGATAAGCCTCCATCGCATCATATGATTCTTCAGCAACTGCCTCCATGTCAACAATTTTTGCATAGTCTTGTTTCAAAACAAGGTTGTTGATGGTGAAAAACTCAACTACTGAATCTTTGTATCTTGTCGAGTTTTTAAAACCTTTTTGACCTTTTGCTTTTTGAAGTGCGATGTTGGAAGTTTCAATCAATTCGATTCTTCTTTTTTCAACTTTTCTCGCGCTTTTTCCGTGAGAAACAGAACTTGTATAATCCCACATATCTTGTTGGATTTTTCGGAATTCAGTCGAGAATACATCCATATATTGGCCTGCATCTTGGGCTTTGATTGTATTTGTCGCGAACAACAAGAACGCGATTAGTAATTTAGAAAGGGTTGTGTTTTTCATGTTTATTTTATTTGTTTATAATTGTTATCCATTGATTCATTAAATCCATTGCAAATTTCAATTCAATATCGTTCGACAGTTGATCTTGAAAATCTGATTGAAAAGTGCTTAATAATTGATTTTGATCGTAAAGTTTCTGGTCGAATGAATTACTTTGAATCATTGACTTATCGATGTAAATGGATTCATCTAGTAATTCCTTTATTTCATTTTCCAATCTTTTCAAAGTCGAAAAATAGGTATTATAATCTAAAAATACATACTCTACTTCTGCAATTATTTGTCGAATCGATTGACGCTTTGCCAGTTCTGAAATCATCCCGGGTGTTTTGAAATAATTTTCACTCCAAGTTACCAATGCGCCTTTTGGAATTGATAATGAAGGAGTATAAGTTAATTTTTTAGTCATTGGCGGAGCAACTAATGCTGCAGGCAGTTCTTTTTCAAATTCACCTTCACCAAATCTCAGCGCGTTTGGAAAAAGAATGTCGGGTTGAATTCCTTTTTGCTGATTTGTTTCTGAATTGATTCTATAAAGTATGCCTTCTGTAAGATTCACAAAGCCAAAATTTTCATTGGATGCATCCAAATTCGCTCCACCTATTGCAGCGAGTGGGTCTGTAGCTAAAATTTGTTGACTTGTGGCCTTGCCGAATGAGTTTTTACCAACAATAAGTGCTTTGCCATGATCTTGTAATGCGCCTGCAACAATTTCAGAGGCAGATGCACTTTCTTCATCGATTAAAATCATTAATGGTCCGTCGTAAATCAATCCACGGTTGGCGTCTTTCAATGTTGCAAAAGTTCCACTACGGTCTAAATAAGCAAGCACAGGTCCATAATCAATAAAGATTCCAGTAAGTTCAATTGCTTCCTTTAGCGATCCTCCACCATTTCCCCTCAAGTCTAAAATCAATCCTTGAATTGAATCTTTCTTCAACTTTAAAATGCATTTAGCCAAATCGTTTGCACAACCATTTCCGAAGTTAAATCCTGTCATATCAGTATAAAAGTCAGAAAGTTGTATGTAGCCCAATTTTTCTTTATTTCCGAGAATGACATTTTTTACAAGTTCATTGTCGTTGTATATTTTTGTTTTAAGTAACAAAACTTTTTCAGTTACATTGTTTTCATGTGCTACAACAAGTTGAATTTCTTTTTCAGAATATGACTTCAATAGATTTTCCAATTCATTCAAACCAATCAGGCCGTCTGAGATTTCTGTGAATTTCCACTCTTGATTTTGTTTTAATCCAACTTCCTTTAAAATGTCGTTTTCTTTCAATTTGCCAGAAAGCCAAGCTGAACTTCCAGGAAAAAGTTTTTTGAGAACAACTTTATTTTCTGCATTCAATCCGTAATTAAAACCAAAACGCTCTTGTTCTACAGAAAGTTCGGATTTGAATGAACGCATCAATGATTCTGTGAAATAGAGTGTATGTGGATCAACTGATTGCGCAATTGAATTCAAATAATAATCATCAATGATATTGCTGTCTTTGATAATCATTGTTGTTAGTAAATCTTGTCTAGTAGTAAGTTTTTTTCTAGCAGTTTCTTCGTCTTTCGCTAGTTCCGTCGTCGGCACAACTTCTTTATTTTCATGCAATTCAAATAATTCATCAAACAATTGATTTTGAATATAGAGTTTTCTTCGTTCTTTGAGTTGACTTGCGGGACAAAATTTTTCAAATGAATAGGTGATTTTTGGCGTTTTTTCATTTTTCAGTGAAATTGCCTTTTGCGTTTCGGATGCTAGTAGTGTTTGATACGCTTTTAATTCTGAAATATATATGGACCTCACTTCATCGAGGTAGACTGTTTTTCTATCAGGAATATCAGTGCTGATACTTCCAGCTTTTTCATTCAAGGCAGTTATTTGTTCTTGCGAGAAATATATCCGATTTGGGTCAAGAAAGTCAATAAAAATAGAATTTACACGTTTCGAAAGTGTATCATTCCATGTTTTTGTTTGGACGTGCTGAGAAAGAATTCTAAATTGAAGTGCTTTGGCTTTGTTCTCTACAGAAACTTCTTGAGCCATCAAGAATTGAATCTGAAAAATGATAAGTAGGATTAGATAGATTTTTGTCATTGGCGCATATTTGTCAAAAAAGCTGCCCCTAAAGAGAGACAGCTTTTACTATTTTTTTTAATGATAAATTATGCCAAGACAGCTTTTACTTTGTCTGCTGCTTCTTGCAACAATACAGCTGAATGTACATTCAATCCTGATTCGTCAATTAATTTTTTCGCTTCAACAGCGTTAGTTCCTTGCAAACGAACGATGATTGGAACTGGAATAGAACCCATGTTTTTGTATGCATCAACAACTCCTTGAGCAACACGGTCGCAACGAACGATTCCTCCAAAAATGTTGATTAAAATTGCTTTAACATTTGGATCTTTTAAGATAATTCTAAAAGCTAATTCAACACGTTTTGCATCAGCCGTTCCACCTACATCTAAGAAGTTAGCTGGTTCAAAACCTGCGTATTTAATTAAATCCATAGTTGCCATTGCTAAACCAGCACCATTCACCATACATCCTACTGTACCGTCAAGGTCAACATAGTTTAATCCAGCTTCTTTAGCTTCAACTTCAATTGGATTTTCTTCTCTAACATCTCTCATTTCAGCATATTTTGCTTGTCTGAATAGAGCGTTATCGTCGATATTTACTTTAGCATCTACTGCTAAAATTTTATTATCAGATGTTTTTAAAACTGGGTTAATTTCAAACATTGAAGCATCTGAACCAATATAGGCATTGTATAAAGCATCAATAAATTTAACCATTTCTTTGAAAGCATTTCCAGAAAGACCTAAATTGAAAGCAATTTTTCTAGCTTGAAAACCTTGCAATCCATAAGCAGGATCGATTTCTTCTGTAAAAATTAAATGTGGAGTGTGCTCTGCAACTTCTTCAATATCCATTCCACCTTCTGTAGAATACATAATCATATTACGTCCAGTAGCTCTGTTTAATAAAACAGAAACATAGAATTCAGAAGTTTCACTTTCTCCAGGATAATATACATCTTCAGCAATTAAAACTTTGTGAACTGTTTTTCCTTCAGCTGATGTTTGTGGTGTAATTAATTGCATTCCAATGATTTGCTCTGAAATTTCAGCAACTTGGTCTAAATTTTTAGCCAATTTTACGCCTCCACCTTTTCCACGACCACCAGCGTGAATTTGAGCTTTCACAACGTACCAACTTGTACCTGTTTCAACTGTTAATTGTTTTGCTGCGGCTACTGCTTCAACAGGATTATTGGCTACAATACCTCTTTGAATGCGCACACCATAACTTGCTAAGATTTCTTT
>JBFYPS010000376.1:0-4889 GCA_041303135.1 Crocinitomicaceae bacterium
CGGATAAAAACCGATTAACATATATAAAATATACATATATTTGTAAAAATATTAGATTTTAATCGGAAAATTACCGATTATTATATCTAAATTTGACATTATGTTCAGGTCTCAGATTAAAAATTTCACCCATGCACCTATTGCACATCACGTTGCAATAAAATTACTTCGTGAATATGATCGTCCTAATGATAAAATCAGTGAATTAATTAAAAAAGGAGAACTCATTTCAATCAGAAGAGGATTGTATATTCCTGGACCAAAAATTGATTTGCCATCTCCGAATAATTTTCTCATCGCCAATCATTTACGGGGACCAAGTTATGTTTCACTTGAGACAGCATTGTCATTTTGGGGCATGATTCCAGAAAGAGTATTTGAAATCTGTTCTGTCACTTTAAAAACATCCAAAAAATACAGCACTCCGATTGGCAGATTTAGTTATCGGCATGTTGATTCTCCATACTATTCTTTTGGAATAGAAAGTGTTACACTAGAACCACTTCAAACTGCAATGATTGCAACTCGCGAAAAAGCAATTTGTGATAAAATCATTCTCACCTCTGGTGTTTTGCTTCGAAGCATTTCCCAAACAACGGATTTCCTCTTAGAAGACCTGCGCATAGATGAAGATGCGCTAAAAACACTGAATTGCGAGGTGATTAATACTTGGATTGATGATGCCCCTAAAAAAAGCAGTTTAAAAATGCTGATAAAAACCTTGGAAACCTTATGATTAAAAACTGGATAGCAGAATACAATCCTCAAAATGAAGACGAAGTCTTGTCGGCCATGCGAGAAATTATGCAAGAAATAGTTTTGGCAGGACTTTCTCGAACAGACTTTTTCGATAAAGCGGCATTTTATGGTGGAACTGCTCTGCGAATATTCTACGGTTTAGATCGGTTTTCTGAAGATTTAGATTTTTCATTGTTGGAAATTGATTTAAACTTTACGCTAGAAGCATATTTCCTGGCAATCATTGAAGAATTTGAATCTCAAGGGATTAAAATAAGCATTCGCGAAAAAGACAAAAAGACGAAAACTTCTGTTGAATCTGCATTTTTAAAAACAGAAACGATTTGGAAAGAATTAATCTTAGAAGATATTGTCAAACAAGCTGGCATAAAATCGAATAAAACTGTCAAAATAAAAATCGAAGTAGATCGAAATCCGCCATCAAAATTTGAAACTGAAGAAAAATTATTAGTTAGGCCATTCTCATTTTACGTGAATTGCTTTGCACCTTCAAGTCTATTTGCTGGAAAAATGCATGCTTTGTTATTTAGAAAATGGAAAAACAGAGTAAAAGGTAGAGATTGGTATGATATGGAATGGTATATTAGACAAGGAATTCCTTTAAATATTGAACATTTTTTACAACGCGCGAAAGATACTGGTGATTGGAAGGCTAAAACAATATCTTCTGATCAAATCTTGGAATTACTCCAAGAAAAAATTCAGTTAGTAAAAATGGAAACTGTGAAAGAAGATGTAATTCGATTTATTCCAGACGAAAAGAAAATTGAAATTTGGAGTGAGAAATATTTTGAAGAATTGATTACCAAAATAAAATTTGAATCCAATTCAATCCTCTAACTCCAAATTAAAAGTTCCATCCATCACCAATTTTTTGTCCACTGGTACTGGATTTCCTGGAATCATAAATCCTTTGATTTTAGCTGTTTTTCCTTTGGAAAGCAATTCAAACACTTGTTTTTCAGTCAATTTTTTACCCAACATTTCAAAAGGAAGTTTGAAACCACAAACCGCGAAATTGGAGCATCCGTAGGCCGAATTTCCTTTTTTCAATAAATGTTGTTTGCACTTCGGACAAGTCATTGCTTCGATGTTGATTTCTTCCTTCGGTTTGACTTCTCTTGGTTTACGTACTTTTTCAACTTCTTGTTCTACTGGCTTTTCTGGAGCTATGGAAATGACACGTTGTGTATTAAAAATCACTTCATTGGTCAAATCAACCACCATTTGAATCAATTCTTTTTTGAAAGTTTCAGCGGCGTATTCTCCCTTTTCGATTAGGCGCAATTTGCGTTCCCAATCGCCCGTCAATTCAGGACTTTTGAGCAATTCATTTTGAATCGTATCGATCAAATCCATTCCCGTTTGGGTCGCGTATAAATTCTTCTTTTTCTTTTCGATATATCTTCTTCGAAACAATGTTTCAATGATATTTGCACGTGTAGATGGTCGACCGATTCCATTATCTTTCAGCAACTCGCGCATTTCCTCGTCTTCTACTTGCTTTCCTGCGGTTTCCATCGCGCGCAACAAAGTCGCTTCGGTGAATGCTTTGGGCGGTGAGGTTTTTCCTTGGTGAATTTTCGGTTCGTGCGGTCCACTTTCACCTTCAGTAAAATGGGGCATTACTTTCTCTTCTTCGCCTTCCTTTTTTGCAGAAACATCGCCCGCATACACTTCTCGCCAACCTGGTTCGATGATTTGCTTTCCTGTCGCTTTGAATTCTAACGTTCCAACTTTCCCTAAAACAGTTGTATTGGAAACTTTACATTCTGGATAAAATGCAGCGATGAAACGTTTGGCGATTAAATCGTAAATATGTTGTTCTTGTGGCGTAATTCCTGAGGGAACAATTCCTGTTGGAATAATCGCATGGTGATCCGTCACTTTTTTATCGTCGAAAACCGTTTTTGATTTCGGAATTGGTTTTGCCAATAAAGGCGCAGTCAACTGACTGTAATATTTCATTCCGCTCAAAATCCCAGGAATCTTTGGGTGCAAATCTTCGGAAAGATAAGTGGTATCGACACGCGGATAAGTGACTAATTTTCCTTCATACAAGCGTTGAATTAACTTCAAAGTTTCTTCTGCTGAATAACCGTATTTTCTATTCGATTCAACTTGTAAACCAGTCAAATCAAACAATCTCGGATTTCCTTCCTTACCTTCTTTCTGCTCAAATGAAGTAATCTCAAACGGATGTTCTTTCAAATAAGCCAATCCTTTTTCTGCTTTTTCTTGAGAAGTCAATCTTTCAATGGAAGCCGAAAATTCAGTTTCCTTGTAAGTTGTTTTCAATTCCCAATAATCTTCCGATTTAAAAGCATCCATTTCTTTCTGCCGTTGCACGAGCATTGCCAAAGTTGGCGTTTGCACACGTCCGATAGACAATGTTGCTTTTCCTTGACCGAATTTTTTGGTAAACAAGCGTGTTGCATTCATTCCCAACAACCAATCGCCAATAGCACGCGCACTTCCTGCAGCATATAAATTATTGTATTGATTTCCGTCTCTTAATTTTTGAAATCCTTCGCGAATCGCTTCTTCTGTCAAAGATGAAATCCATAGTCTTTTGATGGGCGCAGTGCATTTTGCTTTCAACAAAACCCAGCGTTGGATCAATTCTCCTTCTTGTCCAGCATCCCCGCAGTTGATCACTTCCTCTGCGCCTTGTACCAATCTTGAAATGACATGAAATTGTTTCTGAACACCCGAATCTTCCATCACTTTCACGCCAAAACTGGACGGAATCATGGGCAAATCTTCCAAGCGCCAATATTTCCATTTTTCGGTATAATCGTGTGGTTCTTTGAGGGTGCAAAGGTGTCCGAAAGTCCATGTAACTTGATAGCCGTTTCCTTCCATATAACCGTCCTTCGCTTGCGTAGCACCGATTACTTTGGCAATATCACGTGCCACACTTGGCTTTTCTGCTATACAAACTTTCATTCGATTTTCACCCGATTTTTGAGAGGGCTAAAGATAGTCAAAATGCGCCAAAAGCAAAGTAGAAATCATCCGAAAACAAGAAAAATATCAACAGTTTATTTTATTTCTTCTCATAACGATTTACAACGAAATCAAATGGATTTTTATCGTCTTTTGGCCTATTCATTAATTCTTCTGAGTTCCAAGAACTTTGATCGAATTCAGGAAAAAATGTATCCGCATCAAAAGTATGATTGACAGTTGTAATAAACATTTCATCAACTACATTTTCATCCAAGGCTTCTTTGTAAATCTGTCCACCACCAATTATGAAAATTTTGCGCTCAGTTTCGTTTTTGAAATAATCCAAACAATCTTTGAGATTGTGGAAAACCAAACAATTCTCTGCTTTGAAATCTGTATTTCTAGTCAAAATAACATTCAATCGATTGGGAAGTGGTCTGTATTTTTCTGGAACGGAATCATAGTTTTTTCTCCCCATGATTACCACTTGACCTGCTGTTGTATTTTTGAAAAACTGCATGTCGGCTGGCAAATTCCACATCAAATCATTGTTTTTACCAATGCCTCTTTCTAAATCTGTTGCGACGATTAAACTTACTTTCATGTGATTGAATTGAAATCCAAAAGTAAGCACTTAAATGCTGCTTAACCAAATAAATTTCTCAAAATCACCAATTCGTTTACTTTGTCCACATTTCCAACTTGTTGAAAAGCGGAAATTAAATTGGTCAACATGCGTTGAATGATTTTGGTATTCGGACAAGGCTCAAAAAATCCGCGTTCAGCAGGCAATTTGATTTGTTCCAAAAATTGATGAATGTCTTTTTCTTGGAAAATCGTTCCTTTTGAAAACGCATTGATGTAAAACAAAACGCCATAAGGATTTGGATTTCCTGTCATCACATTGATTCGATATTCATCCATGTATGCCAACACAAAATGATTGGGCAAATTGACGCCATAGACTGGAATTTTCAGAGATTGAGCGATGATGCTGTAAATTAAACTCAAACTCAACGGATTTCCTTTGCGCGTTTCGAGCACTGTATTGATGTAGGAATTCAAAGGCGAATGAAAAGATTTTGCGTTTCCTTGAAAATGATGGTGCTCGAAAAACACTTTGTTGAAAGTCATTATTTTTTCAAAAGCGGTTTGACTCGGACTCAATTCCAACCAAA
>JBFYPS010000377.1:0-2893 GCA_041303135.1 Crocinitomicaceae bacterium
AAAAACAAACTTCTTGAAACCAAATCGATTAAACTAGCCGAAATAATTAGTTCCTCAGGTGACTTAATTTTTACTTCAGATTTAAATCTAACTATCAACTACTTAAATGAAAAAGCTGAAAAAACCTTAAAGCTAAAAATAGATCATGGACCTATTAATTTCAGAAGTATCATTAGTCCCATTTACAATCTACAATTTTTCAAAGACATTCTTAAAAAAATTCAAGACAAAGAATCTTGGAGTGGAGAACTAATTTTAATAACAGCCGATGGTGCTGAAATTCCAGTTCTTTGTTCAGTTGTATATCATAAAGAGGGCGTTTTGATCAATGAACTTTCCATCATTGCCAAAGACATTTCACTTTTCAAAGAACAAGAAAAAGAAATTTTGGAATTGAATCAAACTTTGGAACAAAAAGTAAAAACAAGAACGATTGAATTGAACAAATCTTTGAATGAAATTACCTATAAAAATCAGCAAATCCTAGATAGTATCAATTATGCGCATCGTATACAAAATTCTTTGATTCCAAAAAAATCAGATTTATTTGAAATATTTCCAAATTCATTTTGCTTTTTACAACCTAAAGACATTGTGAGTGGAGATTTTTTCTGGTGCCACCAAAATGAAAATCTAAAATATATTTCCGTGATAGATTGCACAGGACACGGTGTACCAGGTGCACTTTTGTCGATTGTTGCGAATCAGATTATTAAAAAGGCTGTCGTTGAAAAACAATATACAGAAACAAGTCAAATATTAAATTTTATTAATTTTAAAGTAGAAGACAAATTTCGATTTTCCAATCCTGAATTTAATATCAATGATGGAATGGATATGGCTTTTTGTATTGTCGATGAAGTCAAACAACAAATAACATTTTCAGGTGCTAATCGACCTGCTTGGATCGTAAATGAAGGTGAAATTATCGAGTTTAATGGAACGAAAAAATCTATTGGACTTTCAGATTTTCAAACTGGTAATCAAAATTTTGATCAATTAATTATCAATTACAAAAAAGGCGATGTTTTGTATTTATTTTCTGATGGATATTACTCTCAATTTGGAGGTGAAAGACAAAAGAAACTCAACAAGGAAGCATTCAGAAGATTGATTCTATCAACCAGTGCAGATATTCGAAAGCAGGAAGAAAAACTAAAATCACATTTCTCCAATTGGAAAAAGAATTTGGAACAAGTTGATGATGTTTGTGTAATTGGAATTTCACTATAAATTGCAAAAAAGACCACTAAGGCTCAATCACAATTTTTTGAACAGCTTTTTCATAGCTAGTTTCAATGGTCAACATATAAGTTCCGCCATAGTATAAGTTTCTTATTTTTCGGTGATAATTATTTTCACCAGCTTTAGCATTTAATATTATCTTCTCTTCGATTTTTTTACCTTCAATGCTGTACAAAGAAATTTTCACATCAGCGCTTTTTGTCAAGAAATAGTTTACTTCAAATTCACCATCATTTGGATTAGGAAAAACCTGCATTTTCAAGGTTCCGATACTTTGTAAATTCAATTGGTCTATTCCTGAAATTGATTTTTTAATCACATACACTTTAAAAATCTGGCTACTAGCACTACTTTCTGCACCTGTATTTGCAAAGAAAATATTGGCTGCTGTGCTATTTATTCCTCCGTAGATATAACCTACAAGCGTGCTATCTTGCGTAAAATCATCTAATTTAAAAACTTCATTATTAAAATGTGGAACTTCGGGAATTGGAATTAATTCAGCACCCGTTCCAAGCAAGGCTGGCATTTCGATTGGCAATTTATACTCAGCCATCGTTCCATTTGCATCCCTTGTCACTCTTGCGATTGTTTTGACAAAAGGAACATTATTGTTTTGAACTAAAATTC
This sequence comes from Crocinitomicaceae bacterium, assembly GCA_041303135.1. Classification (GTDB taxonomy): domain Bacteria; phylum Bacteroidota; class Bacteroidia; order Flavobacteriales_D; family Crocinitomicaceae; genus JAQVCM01. Next base: position 1,876 of record JBFYPS010000377.1, read on the forward strand.
CAGAACTGTCATAATATTGTGCAATTCCACCAAAAAAAACATTGTGCATTTCATTGTTTGTTTCAGAGTAAATAGGTAAAACAGCACAATGATAATGATTGTAATATTGTTGAAATGAATTGTTTACAGAATGAGAAATGCTATCAATATTTACACAATTCAAGTACGGCAAATCAACATCTGGTTGAAAAACGCCAGAAAATGCAGTCAATCCTTCTGCCCCATTAGGCAAAATTTGTGGAACTACATTGTAGTCTCTTCTGTGTAAATTTGTGGCATCAGTAATGGTTGGCAGATGCGTAATAACGAGATTTGTTCCATCATCATCGATTTTGAATTTTCTAATAGAATTTGTATAGACTTGCGTATAAGATCCACCTCCCATGGGATTGTAATTTCCATCAAATTTATTACCACCTACTAAGTAAAAAGTATCGTTTATTTTTTTTAGATGTCCACCTGTTACCGCAAATTCAGCATCCGTAATTTGTCTAAAAAAAGCAGTAATCGATTGTCCATTAATCACTGCATCAATTAGATTTGGAACGTCAATTGCAGTTAAATTTTCAAAAGTTTTTCTGGCCGCGGTGGCATTATTATAACCATAACCTCCAATCAGATATAAAAAATTTCCTTCCTGGTGAAATTCCATATTAGTGGAACTCAGTTGTTCTTGCAATGCAACTGGAAGAGACGAAATCGGAGCTGACCATTTTTGAAGAGAAATTGGATCTATAACCATAAGTTGGTTGTTATTTCCTGCCACATCAAATGATGCAAAAGGCTGTCTTTTATGCAATCCGTCTAATCTTCCGCCCACAACTAACCATTTTCCATTGGATTGACCAAAAGCATAAGCTTGAATTCCACCTAAAGTGGGAATATCTATAGGTTCGAGGTATATTTCAAATGGAACTTGGGAAAAGGATTTGAAATTAGTTAATAGAACCAAAAAAATTACAGCAATTTTTCTAAACATCATTAATGATTTAAGGACATTTGAAATTACACTTAATTT
>JBFYPS010000378.1:0-5669 GCA_041303135.1 Crocinitomicaceae bacterium
AACAAGGATTACTATTTCCAAGAAGATAAAAAAGAAATTGTTACTTCATACAAAGAACATATTTCCAAAATGTTTCAAAAGATTGGAAATTCTCCAGAAGAATCTGCTCTCGCATCTGAAAATGTAATCAAATTTGAAACAATGTTGGCTGAAAAAATGATGTCACCTGCTGAGTTGAGAGTTCCAGAAAATAGTTACAACAAAATGTCGAAAGAGGAATTGAAAAAACTTTTTCCAGCATTTGATTTTGAAGTTTATTTGAAATCAGTAGGAAGTCAAGATTTTTCAGAAGTCGTTGTTGGTCAAAAAGATTACCCTAAATTGATAAATGATTTATTGATGAAGGTGGATATAAAAATTTGGAAAAGTTATTTGACTTGGAAAACATTGAATCACTATGCAGGTCATTTAGATGAATCTTTTGTAAAATTGAATTTCAACTTTTACCAAAAGGTATTGACAGGAAAAACACAAATGAAACCAATTGAAGAAAGAGCGGTAAATGAAATTACTCAAATGACAATTGGTGAAGGTTTGGGAAAATTGTTCGTAGATCAATATTATTCTGAAAAATCACAAGTTAGAGTCAACACTATGGTTGATAATTTATTATTGACTTTTGAAGAAAGAATCAAAGCGTTGCCTTGGATGTCTGCCGAAACGAAGAAAGAAGCTTTGAATAAATTGAAATCAATTGGAAGAAAATTAGGTTTTCCTTCTAAATGGGAAAATTTCGGTGATTTGAAATTGTCAAAAACGGATTACGTTGCAAATATCAAATTGTGTTCTTTGAGAGATGTTAAAAAGAATTTTGAGGAATTGTCTCAACCAGTTGACAAAGCGAAATGGGGAATGCCAGCACACATGATCAATGCATATTACCATCCATTGTTAAACGAAATCGCTTTTCCAGCAGGAATTATGCAAGCGCCATTTTTCGACGTTGAGGCTGAAGATGCTGTGAATTATGGTAGAATCGGAATGGTAATCGGTCACGAATTTACACATGGTTTTGATGACATGGGGTCTAAGTTTGCTGCCGATGGAAGTTTCACTAATTGGTGGTCGGAAGATGACAGAAAATTATTTGAAGAAAGAACAGCTAAACTGGGTGCGACTTTCGCAGGTTTTTGTCCAATCGACGGACATTGTGTGAATCCAGATTTGACAATGGGTGAAAATATTGCGGATTTAGGTGGAATTACTTTGGCTTATTATGCTTACACCAAAACAGAAGAATTTAAATCTGGAAAAGTGGTGGAAGGATATACACCAGCGCAAAGATTTTTTATCTCTTTCGCACAACTTTGGAAAATCAATTATACTGAAGCAGAATTGAAAAACAGAATTGCCAATGATCCACATTCTCCAGGAATGTATAGGGTCAATGGTCCACTGATGAACTGTCCAGAATTTTTTGAAGCTTTCAATGTAAAGGAAGGCGACAAAATGAGAAATTCAACAGTGAAAATTGCCAAAATCTGGTAAATGAAGCAAAAGAAAGACGTCAGCAATGGCGTCTTTTTTAATGTTTGCCAATTTCTAAATTCATGGAAAATTCTAAGCGTTTACTTATCATAGGATTTGTATTTCCAGAACCTGCTTCATCGGCAGCAGGAACTAGAATGCTACAGTTGATTGATTTGTTTAAATCACAAGGATTTGAAATATCTTTCGCCAGTCCAGCTTCTGATAGTGAATTTGCTTTTGATATCGAAAAAATAGGAATTCAAAAAGTTTCAATCATATTAAATGATGCCTCTTTTGATGATTTTATAATTGATTTGAACCCCAAAATTGTTTTGTTTGATCGCTTTATGATGGAAGAACAATTTGGTTGGCGTGTTGCAGAAAATTGTCCGAATGCAATCAGGATTTTAGATACGGAAGATTTGCACTGTTTGAGATTGGCTCGTCAAAATGCCTGTAAATTAAAAGTTCCATTTCAAACCGAAATGCTTTTTTCTGAGGTTGCAAAAAGAGAAATAGCAAGTATTTTAAGGTGCGATTTGAGCCTGATGATTTCCGAATTTGAAATGGAAATTTTACAAAATGTGTTCCATATTTCTCGATCGATTTTACATTATTTACCACTTTTTGCAGATGAACAATTGCTGAATAGGAGACAAGATTTGCCAACTTTCAACGATAGGAACCATTTTATTTTTATCGGGAATTTTTTGCATGAACCCAACTGGAATGCTGTTTTGTATTTGAAAGAATCGATTTGGTCTAAAATCAAAGAAAAATTACCAGAAGCAGAGTTACATATTTATGGAGCTTATTCGTCTCAAAAAGTTTTGAATTTACACAATCCATCACAAGGATTTTTAATCAAAAATAGGGCAGAAGCTGTTAGTGAAGTAATGAAATCTGCCAAAGTTTGTTTGGCTCCTTTGAGGTTTGGCGCAGGAATAAAAGGAAAATTGTTGGATGCCATGCTTGCAGGAACTCCCAATGTTACGTCAACAATTGGTGCGGAATCCATGCATGGAATTATGGATTGGAGCGGATTCATTGCGGATGAAATTGATGATTTTGTGCGCGATGCAATAGAATTATACACCAACGAATCATCTTGGAAAAAAGCACAATCAAATGGATTTGAAATTTGTGAAGAAAGATATTTGAAGTTAAATTTTGAAACTCAATTTGGTTTGCTAATCAATGACCTTCAGCAGAATATTGTGAAACATCGACAAGATAATTTCATGGGAGAAATTCTCAAACATCATACCGTTTCAAGCACAAAATATATGTCTAAATGGATTGAACAAAAAAACAAGAAATAAATTGATTTTAAAGTAATTGGGCAACATTTTTACCAACAATACTTCCTATAGCAACACCCATTCCGCCCATTCTTACTCCGACTGCAATATTTGGTTTTACCAATTCGATAATTGGCTTTTTAGTTTTACCAACGCCCATAATTCCAGCCCATGAATAATCAATTTCAAAGGGTGTATTTGGTAAAATGATTTCCTTCAATAATTTTTTTAGTTGCTTTAAAATGATTTCTGAATTTTCTATTTTGGTTGTTGTTTCTCCTTCAAAATCTAAATTTCTCCCTCCACCAAAAAGTACACGATCATGAATATTTCTGAAATAATAATAACCTTCCTGGAAATGAAAAGTTCCCTTAAAAGGTAAATTATCAATCTTTTTGGTAATTATCACTTGTGCTCGTGCAGGCAAAATATCATTTTTTGGTAGAAATTTTTGCGCAAAACCATTGACACAAATGGCAACTTTCGATGCTTTAAAATCTCCAATATTGGATTGAATTAAAACTTCATTTTCAGAAGAATATAGTTCCATAATTTCAATCCCAGTCAATAAGTGAATTCCATGCTCAGCCAATAATTGATGAAATTTCACCATCATTTTACCAGTGTCTATCTGACCTTCTAATTGATTGTAAAATCCTGATTGGATGGATTGAAAGCCAAACTTTTCTTTTACATTTTTAGCCAATGAATATACATTTTGAACCCCAGTAATTGCCTCAATCTTTTGATTCAAATATGGCAAAAGTTCTGTGCTTTTTTGCAAAGTTGAATTTTCATCATTTCGAATTAAATCCCAAGAACCTAATCCTTGAAAGTCTAAATTTGAATCGCCAATCAACTCTCTTAAATACTTTAATCCTTCCCATCGATTTGCAACTGTTTCCCACACTTCGTTTTCTGACATTTTTGTCAAATCATCAATCAATTCTGTCACACTTCCAAAACAGGCAAATCCCGCATTTTTTGTGCTCGCTCCAGCTGGCAAAAAGTTTCTTTCTACCACCAAAATTTTAGCTGTCGGATATTGTTTTCTGAGATGTAAAGCAGTACTAGAACCAACAATTCCAGCACCAATTACGAGAAAATCAAGATCTTCAAAATAGGTCTTTTTTTCCCAATAACTTAATTGTTCTAGTTTTAGCATCCTTTTTGATAATTATTAGCGTCTTTTTTACGATATTTGTTGTGAATTTTTAATCAAAATTAAACGAATTCTGTAACTAGTTGTACAGCGTGGCGTTTAGATGCTAGATATGAAACGTTTTTTACTATTATTTCTCCTTATAAGTAGTTCTTTTTCTGTCATTTGTCAGGTTCAAGTTGATATTGATGTTATGGCAAAAGATTTGAAATTGGGCAAAAAAGAAGCCGGTGTTACCGTTCGTGTTTACGAAGGTTCAAAAGTAGTGGCGTCAGGTGTTACTGCAGCAAGTGGAAAATTGCTTCTCAATGTTCCTTCCGAAAAAACTTACAAAGTTGAATTTTCAAAACAAGGAAAAGTTACTCGTTTTGCGACATTGAATGCTGGCAAAATTGATCTTGAATTATTGCAAGGTGCATCTAGTCCATTAATGTATATTGAGGTTAGCTTGTTTGATGAAGCCCCAAACGTTGATTTTAGCTATATCAAAAACAATCCCATTACAGAATTTTATTTCGATGGGAAAAATCCCAAATTAGCCTATAATGCAAGTACTGCTTCCAAAATGGAAAAGGAAGTTGAAAAAGCAATGGCCGCAGTACAAAATGCTTCAGGAAATGTGGATGCACAGTTTCAAGCAAAAATGCAAGAAGCAGAAGCCTTAGCAACACAAAACAAATATGTAGAAGCTGCCAAGAAATTTGAACAAGCTCTATTTTTTAAACCAACAGACAAAGTTGCTAACAAACGTTTGGCTGATATGGATGCGCTAATAAAAGCAGATAAAGTTTCTCAATTGGATGGCCAGGCATTGAATAGTGAATTTGATAATTTAGTCAAGGCTGCTGAAATCTTAAAAGGTCAGAAAAAATGGCAAGAAGCAATTGATAAGTACGAAGAAGCACTAGAAAAGAAAGATGATCAAGCCGTTAGTGATGAAATTGACGACTTGATGATAATCATCAAAAAGGAGAAAAAGGAAAAAGATAACGAAGCAAATTACAATAATGCGATGACTGCTGCAGAAGGTTTGATGAAGCAGAAAAGTTATCAAGCTGCCCGAGATCAATACAATATTGCTTTGAAAGCGAAACCAGCTGATCCGATTGCTACCAAAAAGAAAAGTGAAGTTGAAGTTTTCATAAATGCAGCGAAAGGTGAACAAGAAAAGAAGAAAAATTACGAATTAGCTGTTGCTGCTGGAGATGAATTATTCAAAACTGAGAAATGGACTGAGGCAAAAGTAAAATACGACGAAGCGCTTTCTTATCAACCTTTGTCAACTTATGTTAGTGGACAATTGAATGCAATTAAAGCTAAATTGGACGAAATTGAAAAAGAAAAACAAAAAGTTCAACAAATTTCAACACTTATTGCTGAAGGAACAACTGCGATGAACGCAAACCAATGGGATGTAGCTAAATCTAAATTTGAAGGAGTTCAAAAGTTAGATGCACAAAATCCTACAGCGATTGAAAAACTGAAAGTTATTAATGCAAAAATTGAGGAAAATAAACTCAATGCAGCAAATGAAGCCAATTTTAAAAAGTTTGTTGAGGAAGGTGATGCTTTAGTAAAAACAGCCAAATATCCTGAGGCAATTGCGAAATATGATGAAGCAATTAAATTGAAAGCAGATGCAGCTGTTACCAAAAAGATTGAGGATGCAAAATTGGAAATTGAAAATATCAAGAACCAAAAAGAGACCAAAGAGAAGTTCGATTTAGCAATGAAAG
>JBFYPS010000379.1:0-11945 GCA_041303135.1 Crocinitomicaceae bacterium
TTCTTGAATGTATTAAAAGCGTTTAACTTTTTTAGGAAATTATTGAATTTGGAATTTGAGAAATAATGAGTTACGATAACCATATTAAACCCAAATAATATTGATAAAGAGTTAATACTGATTGAGAACAAGTCTTTTGAATATATAGAATATTTTAAATCAACTTTAGCGTATAAAAACATTACGATAACTGCTATTATAAGGCTTCTCAGCTTGTTCCAATAAAGCATACAACTTTTTATAAAATTCTTTGTTGTCATTTACAGCTGATTAGTTAAAAGTTCATACTCTTCTTTATACTCAAAAATATTCCCTTCACCGTTTTTGGACAACTTAACCGGAATTTTTTGAATGATTGATTGTTTATTAAATTGAAATAAGTCTTCTTCGTTACTTCCTTTAAATGTCACTTCTCCAACATTATATTCTTCAACTAATTTTTTATACATATTGACCACTTTACTTTTTTTAGTGCTCAAATTGTAATTAATTTCCAGTTTAAAATCTTCCGCTTCCGATAAGTCAATAATTTGGTTATGTACATTAAGCAAGTCCTTTGTAAAAAGATTTTTTTGCTGTAATGACTGTGGTCTTATTGTTATGCCTGTAAGTTTTGAAATTTTTGATTCAAATTCTTCTATATCCACTAAACGCTGAAATATCTTGAATTCAACTTGAAGTAATTCCTCAATTATTTTATTTGTTCTTTTTGCACTATCTAGACTCGAAAAGATGTGTTTTTTTTCCATGTCTATTAAAATGAAAATTTGTTCTTTTAATTGTTCTAGTCCACTAGCAACCCCCGTTTTTGTTTCTTTGGTTTGTTCGTCGGACCAGTCGTCAGGATAATTATGACCGTAAAGTTTTTGATGTAGAAAATAATATTTACTATTCTTAATAGTCTGGACATATTCAGAATCCTCAAATTCTATATATTGAAAGTCAATTTCTTTTTCATATTCAAATGTATAAAAGTTCATAATTTTTATTTAATGTTCGGTACTTTTACTATGAATGCTAACTTATATATATGTCTCATAAAGTGAGACCTATACACCCGAATTCAGTAGTATATGTCTCACTTTATGAGTCCTTAACCCCAAATATACAATTTAATCCCAAATCCCAACCATCCTAACCCATTAACCCACAAATCATTAAATTAACAAAAATCCTCCAATCCACACACAAATCCAACACGCCCCGGCGAAGTCGAAAAGCCCACAGCGGTTTTCACCGCGCGGACTTGCAGCCGCAGACGGATAAGGCGCCCAAAACGAAAAATTACTCTATTTCTTCCCAACCCTTATTTTGGAAATCATATTTCGCAAATTCTCCTGTGTCGGTAAATTCTGAAGCGGTCATGCCCACTTCAAAAATGGAGTCTTCATTCCAACTTGCTGTGAAATATACTGCTTCACTGGTCAACAATACTTTGCCAAAGTCTTCGTCGTCGTGATGAAAATGAATGCCAAATTCATCTTCTTTCGATATTTCATAGTCATAATCCAACAACCTATCTTTTAGTTCTTGCAATTGTTTCGCAGTAAAAGGCACGAATGCGTCTTCCTTGTCAAAGAAGTTTTCATCGTTTGATTTTTCCTCTTTTTCTTTTGTTTCAATGCGGTAAAGTGCGATGTCGTAACTCATTTTATATTCATTTAATTTATCAAAACGACCGAAGATTTCCTCAATACAACGCCAACCCAACTTTCACCCCAAATCGGTGATCAATCCCATATTTGGCGATGAAATCGGCGTTCACCATTTGGTCGAGGCGCAGGCCGTCGAAAGTGCCGTTTTGGATGTTGAGGCGCTCATAGTAAAAACTGATGACTGCTGATTTGAGCAGGTCTTTCCAATGCAGATCGTTGGTGCGCACGTAGCCGTTTTTGAAAAAAGTGTAGGGTTTCATCGTCAATTCCACGGAATAATTGGCTTTCGTGCGAAACAAAATGTTCTCCGATTTGCCGTTGCCCAAATAAGGATTTCCATACGAACCAAAAACTGGAAAATCGCAATATCCCCTTTTGACGCTCAACATCAATCCGCCGTATTTTTGCGGAAAAGGCGAAAACACGATGCCAAATCTGCCGATGTAATTGCCCAAAAAGTCGTGCGTCGTGCTGCCGTTGATTCCTTCTTGGAAAGTGTAAGCCCGCGCTGAATCGGCTGGTGAACTGTAAGTGCTGTTGAAACTGGAATTGAAATCTTCCCTCACTTCCCGCGAAAAATGTTGCACGTTCAAGCCTTTCACCGCTTTCAAATCGACGCAAAAACCCAACACAAACTGATCTGAAAAAAAGCGCGCCACATTGATACCAAAACTTGCTTGCATTCCGCCTGTCTGCATCATTTTTCCCCACGGTGCATAGGTATATTGCCAATTCGCCATGAAAAGATGCGCTTGGGCGTTAGAATCGGGAAATTGCAAGAAGTTGAGCCATGGTTTGTTTTCAACGAGGTCTAAGGAGTCTTCGTTTTCGATTTGCGCTTGCAAATGAAATGCGAAAAAACAAATGATGAAAGCGTTGAAAAACTTCATTGCAATTGGTTGAATGAATTACAAATTAAACAAAAAATCCCGCTCAAATGAATGAACGGGATTGAATTATTTTGGGATTCGACGATTACAATTTTCTTGCAACTTCCACTTCCTCGAAAGCTTCCACTACATCGCCAATTTTAATGTCGTTGTATTTGTCAATGTTCAAACCACATTCATATCCTCGTTTCACTTCTTTTTGATCGTCTTTGAAACGTTTCAATGAACCCAATGTTCCTGTGTGAACCACAATTCCATCGCGGATCACGCGGATTTTCGAATTTCTCTTGATAACTCCGTCCAATACGAAACATCCTGCGATGGTTCCCACTTTGGTGATATCGAAAGTTTCGCGAATTTCTGCCGAACCAGTGATTTCTTCCAAAATATCTGGTGAAAGCATTCCTTCCATCGCCGCTTTGATCTCTTCAATCGCTTTGTAGATAATAGAATACAAACGGATATCGATTTGTTCTGCTTCAGCCAATTTACGCGCTGCAACAGATGGACGCACCTGGAATCCAACGATAATTGCATCCGAAGCTGACGCCAAGTTGATATCTGCTTCTGTGATTGCTCCAACGCCTTTGTGAACGATTTTCACTGCAATTGATTCAGTTGACAAGTTCAACAATGCATCTGACAATGCCTCGATAGAACCATCCACGTCACCTTTCACAATCAAATTCAATTCTTTGAAATCACCAATCGCCAAACGACGACCAATTTCATCCAATGTAATGTGTTTCGTTGTACGCAAACCTTGCTCTCTGTACAATTGCTCTCTTTTGGTTGCAATTGTTCTCGCTTCACGCTCGTCATCCAATACGTGGAATTTATCTCCCGCGCTTGGTGCACCGCCAATTCCTAAAATCGAAACTGGTGCTGCTGGCGTTGCTTCTTTCACTGATTTTCCGCGTTCATCATGCATCGCTCTTACACGTCCATAATGACGTCCAACCAATACAACATCTCCAATTTTCAATGTTCCTTCTTCCACCAAAATGTTGGTTACATATCCTTTTCCTTTATCCAAAGAAGATTCAATTACTGTACCCAATGCATTTTTGTTTGGATTGGCACGCAAATTCAAGATTTCTGCTTCCAACAATACTTTTTCAAGCAATTCATCCAAATGCAATCCTTTCTTCGCAGAAATTTCTTGACATTGGAAAGGTCCGCCCCACTCTTCTACCAAGATGTTCATGGCAGAAAGTTGTTCGCGTATTTTGTCCGGATTTGCTCCGTCTTTATCAATTTTATTGATGGCAAAAACCATCGGTACGCCTGCTGCTTGCGCGTGAGAAATTGCTTCTTTCGTTTGAGGCATCACGTCGTCGTCCGCCGCTACAATGATAATCGCAACGTCAGTTACTTGTGCACCACGAGCACGCATCGCTGTAAAGGCTTCGTGACCTGGTGTATCCAAGAAAGTCATTTTTCTACCGTCTGGCAAAGTCAATGAATATGCACCAATGTGTTGCGTGATTCCTCCTGCTTCGCTCGATGTTACATCTGCATTTCGGATTTTATCCAACAAAGATGTTTTACCGTGGTCAACGTGTCCCATCACCGTAATGATTGGCGGACGTGGAATCAAGTCTTCTTCTTTGTCTTCAACTAAATTGATACTTTCTTGTACTTCAGCGCTGACGAATTCAGTTTCAAAACCAAATTCTTCTGCCACAATTTGAATCGTTTCCGCATCCAAACGTTGGTTGATTGATGCAAAAATTCCGAGTGACATACAAGCAGAAATTACTTGTGTTGGTCCTACGTTCATCATCGAAGCCAATTCAGAAACCGTAACGAATTCTGTCAACTTGATGATTTTTTCTTGCATTTCGGCTTCCATCGCCTCTTGCTCTCTTCTTTGAGCAAAAGTGTCTCTTTTAGCACGTCTATTTTTAGAACCTTTAGATTTTCCTCCTTTGTTCGAAAGTCTTGCTAAAGTATCCTTGATTTCTTTTTGAATGTCTTTTTCAGTCGCAGCCGCTGGTTTTGCAAATCCTCCTGCACCTCCAGTTCCACTTGGTTTGTGATTTCCTAAGTGTTTTCTGATTTTTGGCGCTGGCGTTCCACCTTTCGGATCGTTTGCTGCTGGCGTTGCGTTTCCTTGTTGTTTCGTAGGATCAACTTTCTTGATGCGTTTGCGTTTTTTACGCGGTTCATCAGGTCTTCCAGATCCAGGAGTTTTTGGTCTTTCAACTGGAAGTTCGATTTTTCCTAAAACCGTTGGACCAGAAAGTACTTTTCGTTCCACACGAATCGTTTCGATTTCTCTCGGTGGTTCTGGAGTAACTTCTTCTTTTTCAACAACAGGTGGTTTAACCGCTACTGGAGCTGCTGCAGGCTTAGCCGGTGCCTTTGGCGCTTCGTATTTTGGTTTAACGTAATCCTGTTTTTTCTTTTTGTCTGGGCGTGTTTTTGAATTGATTTTATCCAAATCAATTTTACCCAAAACTTGTACTTGCACGTCTCCACCACCCAACGTTTTCGCACCTTCTTCCATTGCTGGTTCTTGCGAAACTGGTTCTGGAGCTGCAGGCGCAACTTCTTCTTTAGGAGCTTCCACAACAACGGGAGCTTCTACTTTTGGAGCCACAGGTTTTTCTTTGACTTGGTTCAACATCGAAATATCGAAATCGTCTTCGTCATCTTGTGGTTTTTCATCAACTTTAGGGTCGCGCAGACTTACAGTTTCACGTTTTTCACGTTTCACTGAAGTGAGCTTCGATTGCTCCTTTAATGTTTGATCATCGGCAAATTGCTGACGCAATAATTCGTAGTTTCCATCCTCGAGTTTCGAATTAGGATTTACATCCTGCTTGATTCCCTTAGAGTTCAAAAAGTCAATCAATGTAGAAACTCCTACATTCAATTCACCTGCTACTCTGCCTAATCTATGTGTTTTTCCGGCCATACTTTTTATTCTCTCCTACTGTAATATTGTAGTTATTTAGTTGTTTTGGGGTAAGTTGGTTTGGTTTATTAATTGTCAAATTCTGCTCTCAAAATCTTGTGAACCTCAAGTACAGTTTCTTCTTCTAAATCAGTTCTATTTACTAAATCTTCAACAGTCATTTCTAACACAGATTTAGCAGTGTCGCAACCAACAGCTTTCAATTCATCTAGAATCCAGCCATCGATTTCATCTGCGAAGTCTTCCAAATCAACATCGTCCACATCAACTTCACCGTCTCTGTAAACATCGATTTCGTATCCTGTCAATTTAGTTGCCAATTTGATATTGTTTCCTCCTTTACCAATGGCCAAAGAAACTTGGTCTGGTTTCAAGAAAACTTTCGCTCTTTTATCTTCTTCTAAAATTTCGATTGAAGTAATTTTTGCTGGAGAAAGTGCTCTTTGGATAAACAATTGAGAATTCGAAGTAAAGTTAATTACGTCGATATTTTCATTGCGCAATTCACGAACGATTCCATGAATACGAGATCCTTTCATTCCAACGCAAGCTCCAACTGGATCGATGCGGTCGTCATAAGATTCAACAGCAACTTTTGCTCTTTCTCCTGGTTCACGAACGATTCGTTTGATGGTAATTAAACCGTCAAAAACTTCTGGAACTTCCAATTCGAACAAACGCTCCAAAAATTCAGGTGCTGTACGAGAAAGAATAATCACTGGACTGCTGTTACGCATATCCACTTTCGCAACCACTGCACGAATTGATTCTCCTTTTTTGAAATAGTCAGATGGAATTTGTTCTGATTTAGGCAAGATTAACTCATTCCCTTCATCATCCAATACCATGATTTCTTTCTTCCAAACTTGGTAAACTTCACCAGTCATGATTTCACCAATACGCTCTTTGTAAACTTTGTAAAGGTTGTCTTTCTCCAATTCCAAGATTCTTGAAATCAAATTTTGACGCAATGACAAAATGTTTCTTCTTCCGAAATCACCAAATTTGAATTCTTCAGAAACTTCCTCACCCACTTCAAAATCAGGCTCGATTTTAATCGCATCAGAATACGCAATTTCTGTGTATTCATCTTCCACTTCACCGTCCATTACAATCTCTTTGTTCACAAAGATTTGAACGTCACCTTTTTCAATGTTTACAATAACATCTATATGTTCATCGGTATTAAATTTCTTTTTTAACATCGCACGGAATACATCTTCCAACACGTGTTGCATCGTTTGTTTATCGATGCTTTTCAATTCTTTAAATTCCGAAAACGAATCAACTAATTCTAAGCTATTCATTGCTTACTTATTTAAATGAGATAACAATTTTTGTTTCTTTTATTTCTGACATTGGAAGTGTTTCCGCTTCAACAATGGTCTCTTTCTTCTTTTTGCCTTCAGGTTTTTCTTGTCGCGTCGTTTCCAAAACCAGACTTTCATTGCTCGCTTCTTTCAAAATCCCTGCTTTTTTTGTTCCGTTGACAAGTACTATTTCTACTTCTCGACCAACATTTTTCAGAAATTGTGGCAAAACACGCAATGGTTTATCTAATCCCGCAGAGGAAACATGGAGTTCAAAATCTTCCTCTTCTCTGTCCAAATTGTGCTCAACATTTCGTGAAACAGACACACAATCTTCAATCGCAACGTTTCCGTTTTCTTTGTCAATCTCAAGGTTAATAACCATTGATTTTGAAATAGATACATCAACGATAAACAAACCTCTGTCGAGTTCGTCTATGCGCTCTTGTGCCAATTTTACTACGAGTTCTTTATTAATCATTTGGATAGAAAAAGAGGGGACTTTATATCCCCTCGCTCTTTTATTGTTCCTAAATACGCGTCAAAGATATGCTTTTTTTCTGAATTGACCAAATATTTGATTAAGACTCGCTGCGCTATTAGATATTCGTAATAGACTTTAAGATGTTAGGATTTTAGGACGTTAAGACTTTTTAATTTCCTTAGGGTTCTCATGTTTTCCAAAAGTAGCAAAAATCGGGGTTTAATGTTTTCCATTGTTGTACAAGCCGAACCAGTCTTAACGTCCTAAAATCTTAATATCCTAACATCCTAATATCTTAACATCCTAACATCCTAATATCTTAATATCTTAAAATCCTAACATCTTAATATCTCACCCTCGCTCGCTAACCAACTTCTGCTCACTGTAAACAATAAACTGCTCCACTGACAAACCGGTGATTTCTTTGAAATATTTTTGCAATTCTTTTTCGTTGTTGAATGGAGAATCTGCGACGAGTCTTTGTTTGGAAATTTTTTTGCCTCTTTTGATGATTTTCTTGCAAATTTCATCCACAAAATAGTGGTTTATGAAGGTTTTAAAATCTTTGTTTCCAAACAAATTAATCGCTTTTGCGATGTCATTTTCTTCTGCAATAAGCGCTTCACTGATATCTCGAATGGTGATTTCATCAATTTTTTTCTGTTCCTTGATATAGGTCAACACTTGGTTGTAGAGTGAAAATAGATATTTATTCCTTGATTGTAAATCTACAATGGATTCTGTGATCAGCGCTTCTTGCGTAGTTTGTTCCACGATGTTTTCAAACAAAGATTTGGTATAATTTCTCATTCTGATATACATCACAATCAAAATGGTAAAAATGACTGCAAATCCAAGAATGACGAAGATTAAAATGGTCAATTGAGATTGTTTTTCTTGGATGTCTTTTTCTTGTTTTTTAATTTTTTGATTGATCACTTCAAACTGATACATTTCTCTCAATTCATCCACGCGGGCATTCGATTGTCTTTGTATATTGAGTGTTTCTTCGCCGTCTGCTTTATCCTTAATCTTAGAGTAATTGATGTAATCTCCAGATTTTGCATACAAATTGAGAAAGACATCATAAATAAATTCAACATTTTCGTTTGCACCCGAAATTTTACATAAGTGCAATGCCGTTTTTAGATTTGATTCAGCTTGTCTATAGTTGCCATTGTGAATGTCAATTTCTGCAATTTGGGTGTAAACCTTGACAGCCAATTCCTCCGCAAATCCCATTTTATTGATGATTGTTTTGGATTTTTGAATGTAGTCTTCTGCTGTTTTGACATCATTTGTATGAAGATAATTTACAGACAAATTATAATAAGAAGCCGCTATTTTGAATTCATTATTCAACGTTAGATATAATGCCAACGCCTTTTTTGAATAATAAATAGAAGCATTATGCCGCTGAAAATCGGTGGAAATAAAAGACAAGTTTTCAAAACACAAAGCCATATTTTCCTTGTCCTTTTTTCGCTCAAAAAATTTGATTGCCTCATGGATTTGAGAAAGGGCTAATTTGTAGTTTTTAGATTTAGCATTCAATAATCCGAGATTGATCATCGATTCATAAATACTCGTTGAGTCCTTTAATTTCTTCGCTATTTTTAATGATTCGTTGTAGGAAGTAATCGCTTGCGGAAACAGATTTTGAATCTCATAATTGATCCCCATATTATTCAAACATGCTTCTTTGAAACTCAAATCTTGAGATGCAAACTTTGACTGTAAAGCAGTAGCATAGTATTTATTTGAAATGTAAAAAAGCGATCGATAATAGTGAATTAATCCCATAAGGTAATTCGATCTCGCAATGATTTCTTGGTCATTGTGCACTATTCCTTCATCAAAAAACTTTATACTCAATCTTTCTGCTTCATCAATCTTTTCGGGAATCAGGGCTTTGATTTTTTCAGATCTCTCCTTGGCTTCTGACTGGTTCTGGGCTTGCAATGAATTGAATCCAAAAACTAAAAGGCACAACAAAACAATGGATCTAAATCGACAGAAATGAATGGTATTTTGGTTCTTGTAAAATTGCATTGAAAAAACGTTATTGAGTACAAAAATATTCCTTTAAACAATTAACACCAAAAACAAATTGTTAAATTATTTTTGAATTGTTAAGTTATTCACATCTTTTGTAGTACAAAACTTTCCTTACACAAAACTAAGAATTTAATTGCTATGATTTGACTTTCTTAACCGAAAGTTGTGATTTTTTAATGATTCAACTTCACTTTTTGATTAAATTAGTTTTTTTTTACAAAACCACATTGTCAATTTTCAACATGAAGCATCTTGTTATTTTAACTGGCGCAGGAATTAGCGCAGAAAGTGGAATTCAAACTTTTAGAGACTCCAATGGACTTTGGGAAAACTATGCCATTGAAGATGTCGCAACGCCTGAAGCTTGGGGGAAAAATCCAGCGTTGGTTCAGGAATTTTACAATCTTCGCAGAAAAGCGGTTATAGACGCCCAACCAAATGAAGCGCATTTGTATTTTGCAGCACTTGAAAAAAAGTACAAAATCACCATCATCACACAAAATATTGATGATTTACACGAAAGGGCTGGAAGTTCAAATGTTGTTCATCTGCATGGAAATATCAGACAAGCTAAAAGCTCGGGGCCAAATCCTGATAAAAAGTTTTATGAAATTCAGGGAAGTGAAATTTTGCAAGGAGAACTTTGTGATGACGGTTTTCAACTTCGTCCGCACGTGGTTTGGTTTGGTGAAGCGGTGCCTGAAATCGAACGAGCAGCAGAAATTTGCAAAAGCGCTGATATTTTAATTGTTGTGGGCACTTCCTTACAAGTCTATCCTGCCGCAGGTTTGGCTTTTGTAGCGCCTGACGATAGCATTAAAATAGTGATTGATCCAAAATGTGAAGAATTGGCAGTAAATGATTCATTCATCAAACTGCCCTATTCGGCGGTGGAAGGTGTGAAAGTGCTTGACAGATTATTGCCAAATTTTGATTAGGTGAAAATCAATTATTGAGAACCAAATTCCAATTCTTTTTCAATTTGACCAATTCTTTTTCAAAAAGCATCAATTTCACTTCAGCGTGCAAACTTTCTACATCTTCATTGATGGAACGATATGCACCTTGAATGTAACTAAGGATCGATGAATTCATTAAAATTTGAGAAGATTTGACATCAAATTTATATGATTCAAATAAATTTCGAATGTTTTGAATGTCTTGAATGTCTTTGGTGGTCTTATTCCTTTTCTCCGACAGTCGGTATAGAATTGGAAGCAACTCCCCATTCAATTCAATGAAATGACGCAAAACAATTAAAGCATCATTTACTTGTTCAATAGATGAAGTCTTTAAAGAAGAAGAATGCAAAAAATCTGTATTCATGCGCTTTTGATTTAAATCCAACAAAAGATAAAATCTTGAAAACGAATTTTCAATTATCACTTAGACGAACAGTTTGTTAAAAGGTTCACAAAATTGTTCAGATTTGTGTAAAGTGTGCTTTTGATTGAGTGAACGGAAATTTATAGCTCTCAAATCAAAAATTTTATCGGAACCACGTAAAAAGATTTTACCTGTTTCCCATTTACTTTTGCAGGAATCCATTTGGGCATGTTTTCAACTAGACGTTTGGCTTCTTTGTTGCATTCAGGACAATCGCTATGACCTCTTAAGATCACCACATTTGAAATACTTCCATCTTCACCAACCACAAATCGCAAATAGCATTTCCCACTGACCTCCATTTCTGAAGTCAATTTCATGTTCTTTTTAATGTATTCATCAAACTTGATTTTGCCTCCTGGAAATTCTGCATTTTCATCTACAAAGGTGTAAGGTTCGTCTTGATTATTGGCTCTTAAATTTGTCCTTCCGATTGGCTCTTCTTGAACGACATCTGCCTCTTGAATTCCGTCAGGATTATAAACATTTCCGGAAGGTTGATAATCGTCCATTTTCTCAATTGCTAAAGGTGGCTCATATTCATCAAAAACTGAAATAGGAGGAGGAAGAAATGGAAGCGATTTTTTTTGGTTTTTCAAATCTACTTTTTGTTCCATTTTAGCATTTTCAACTTTTGAAATTGTGTCGTCAGTCGAAATTGATTTTACATTTTCAGAGCCAGGAATTTTCTCATTAGAATTTTTTGGTTCTTGTTTACAAGCTGTCAAAAAAATCAAAATGCAGAACAAAAAATAAAATGGATTTTTCATAAAAATGAAATTTAAAATCTAGCTAAAATTACAAATTATTCCAACTCGGAATTTTCACTTCCACGGAAATATTCCCAAACGATTTTTCCTTTCGCTTGACCAATGACACTCGACAAACTTTCCAAGTCTGCTTCACGAATTTTGCTGACCGTTTTGAATGCCTTCATTAACTCTTCATGAGTCTTCGGACCGACGCCTTCGATGCTCGTTAACTCGGAAACAAATGCACCTTTGCTTCGGCGATTTCTGTGGTGCGTAATTCCAAATCTGTGTGCTTCATTTCTGAGGTGCTGAATCACCTTCAATGACTCCGAACGTTTGTCTAAATAGATTGGAATGCTATCGCCCGGAAAAAAGATTTCTTCCAATCTTTTCGCAATGCCTATAATTGCAATTTTTCCTCTCAAACCTAAAGTTTCGAGTGCTTTCAATGCCGCGCCCAATTGTCCTTTTCCACCATCTATAATAA
>JBFYPS010000380.1:0-3448 GCA_041303135.1 Crocinitomicaceae bacterium
ATTCCGGCGGACGCGTATAAACTGGCGGAGAAAGTAAATCGTCTTGAAAACTGTCTGTCAAAGCTGAAGTTTCATCGTTTAAAACGCCTGGAAGCAGTCGCACAACGCTGTCAACAAGTACAGCAGCAGCCAATTCACCGCCTGAAAGCACATAAGAACCGATTGAAATTTCCTTGGTGATATACATTTGTCTCACACGTTCATCTACGCCTTTATAATGTCCGCATAAAATCATCAAATTGCCCTTTAGCGACAATTGATTGGCATGTGTTTGCTCCAAAACTTCACCGTCAGGTGTCATATAAATGATTTCGTCGTAGTTTCTTTCGGCTTGCAATTTTTCAATCAAAGCAGCAATTGGTTCAATGCTCATCACCATTCCAGCGCCGCCACCGTATTGATAATCATCCACATTCTTGTGTTTATTGGTTGAATAATCACGGATGTTGTGCATGTGAATTTCCACCAAGTTTTTATCTTGAGCACGTTGCATGATGGAAGCCGAAAATGGTCCTTCGAGCAATTCTGGAAGTATCGTCAATATATCAATTCGCATAATGCAAAGTTAATCATTGAAATTGTTTTGTTTTAAAAAGTATGAAATTAGATTTGAATCTATCAATTGGAGTAGGTTGAATAAGGTTAAAACTACTTTATTTACAATGAATTGGTTGAAACGAGCGAAAATTGTTGAAAAATCTTGTAAAATCGTTTGATAAATTCAAATCGGCGCATCTTAAAATCTTGTTTTTTTATTTATCTTTGAACCGATGGAAAAACAAGTCATTCTCAACGAAAAACAATTTGAATTGACCCTTAATAGGCTGTGTTATCAGCTCATCGAAAATCACAACGACTTTTCTGAAACAGTTTTAATTGGTTTGCAACCACGTGGAATTCACGTTCTAAAACGTTTGAAAGATCGATTGGAGCAGATTTTAGGTCATTCTGTAACTTGCGGAAATTTGGATATTACTTTTTACCGCGACGATTTTCGAAGAAGAGAAAGACCCATCATTCCAAGTGCCACAAATATCGATTTTATCATTGAAAATAAAGATGTTGTCATTATTGACGACGTACTTTACACTGGTAGAACCATTCGATCTGGAATTGACGCTTTGATGGCTTATGGTCGTCCGAGAAATGTGGAATTGGTTGCTTTTATTGACAGAAGATTTAAAAGACAACTTCCAATTCAAGCGGATTATGTTGGTAAAACCATCGACACCTTGGCTTCAGAACGCGTTTCTGTGGAATGGAAAGAAATTGAAGGATTAGACAAAGTTGTACTTTATACACCGGAAAATAATGGATAATTTAAGTGTTGAACATTTAACGGGTATCAAAGACCTGACAGAGAAAGACATACAATTGATTTTTCAAACTGCCGATAGTTTTAAAGAAGTCATTAATCGACCAATCAAGAAAGTTCCTTCGTTGCGAGATATTACAATTGCCAATTTGTTTTTCGAAAATTCTACCAGAACAAGACTTTCCTTTGAATTGGCGCAAAAAAGACTTTCTGCGGATGTGATTAACTTCAGTGCATCAAGTAGTTCTGTTAAAAAAGGAGAAACGTTGATAGACACAGTCAACAATATTCTTTCTATGAAAGTGGACATGGTTGTGATGCGTCATCCGAATCCAGGTGCAGCGCTATTTTTATCGAAAAGAGTAGATGCAAGAATCGTAAATGCTGGCGACGGAACGCACGAACATCCAACACAAGCGTTGCTAGATGCTTTTTCAATCAGAGAAAGATTGGGAGATGTTGCGGGTAAAAAAGTGGTGATTGTGGGTGATATTTTACATTCACGTGTCGCACTTTCAAATATTTATTGCTTGCAAAAATTGGGCGCTGAAGTGATGGTTTGCGGACCTAAAACTTTAATTCCTAAATACATTCAAGAGTTGGGAGTAAAAGTTGAATTCAATCTACGCAAAGCACTGGAATGGTGTGATGTAGCAAATATGTTACGCATACAATTAGAACGTCAAGATATCAAGTTTTTTCCATCGTTGAGAGAATATTCTATGCAATATGGCTTGAACAAAGAAATCTTGGATTCGTTAGACAAAGAAATCATTGTGATGCATCCAGGACCAATCAATCGTGGAGTAGAAATTACCTCAGATGTGGCAGATAGTAAACAATCTATCATTTTGAATCAAGTTGAAAATGGCGTGGCTGTTCGTATGGCAGCTATTTATTTGTTGGCTTCCAAAATTGGACGTTAATTGAAACAATCTACTTTGTAAAATGTCAGTGATTCAGCCCATTTTACATTACAGTTTGCATTTTCTTTTTCCTTTTTTAATTGCATGGTTTTTTTACCGTGAAAAATGGCTCAAAGCAGGTTTAATAATGGTTTCAACCATGCTCGTTGATTTGGATCATTTGCTCTCAAATCCAATATTTGACCCCAATCGATGTAGCATTAATTTTCATTTTTTGCATACTTACTGGGCAATAGGATTTTATGCAATCTTGCTATTATTTCCAAAAGCGCGAATTGTCGCCATTGGATTGCTTTTTCACATGTTAACAGATTTTGAAGATTGCCTTTGGATTCTATTCGGTTGATTTATAGCTTTTTCATCAAAAAGCGGTACATTTCAACCATACACATGATATCGAATTTGAAAACCTTTTCATCTGGTGAATGCACGAAATCTTCTGGTGCACCAATAAAAATCCAATCAAAAGGAAGATCAGTTTTTTGTAACATTGTTCCGTCACTTCCGCCAGCTGATTCAACTTCTAACTGATATTTTACGCCGGATTCTTTGGCTAATTCAATGATTCGGTTCAAAAATGATTTACGTGGAATTCCGCTATCGCGCATGGATATTGCGACACCTCCGCCATGTACAACGCCATCTGTCACCCAAGTGATGTCTGAAATCAAGGCTTGTAAAACACCATATTTTTCCCACAAAAATCTCCCACAAAAGCCAACTGAATTTCCTCCATGTTCTTCATAGGTTGAAAAAACGATTGCACCATTTTCTAGCGTTTCAGCCACTTTCAAAGCGTTCCAAACACCTAAACGGTTATCTAAATATGGCGATTGAATGTATTCGTCTGTTTCCCTGAAATTGGGTTTGAAAGTCAGATTTGTGCCACGCTCAATTTCTCTATCCAACACATATTGAAATGATTGTCCGCCATGAGAATCATCAATGACCATCAATTCAGTATCAATTTCTCCCTGAGAATCAGAACCGACTAACTGAAAACCATCTTGCGTTCGTGGTCCGCCGATTTTATACAAATTATTGTCATACGCGGCAGTAAATCCAATCGTATCCGTATGCGCAAAAATCGCTGTGGTTGGTTTTCCAAATACCAAAATCATTGCATCTTGAAAACCTTTTCCGTGAAAAATTTCAGGTTGAACTTTCCAGTTTGATTGATTTTCAATTACATAATTTAAGATAAAAT
>JBFYPS010000381.1:0-3485 GCA_041303135.1 Crocinitomicaceae bacterium
ACCGCTAAAGCTACAAAGTAGGGATTCAACACTTCTCCAGCAGCCTTCAATTGATTTCCATGAGCAGCCCATTGTTTGGTAAATTCCTCCAATTGCTCGTTCAACCAAGTAATTTCAGTTGAATTTAATGGTCTATTGGATTGATAGAGCCACAATTTTGAATCTGGATTTAAATCTTTAATGCTCATGTTTATTTTATAAATCAGCAGCGTTAGCGATTAATTCAGCTACGTCTAACACTTGGATTTCATTTTCTTTGTTGAAATTTTTCACACCATCGGTCATCATTGTATTACAAAATGGACAACCAGTTGCAATGATTTCAGCACTCGTTTCCAAAGCATCTTCTGTGCGTTCAACGTTGATTTCTTTGTTACCTTTTTCAGCTTCTTTGAACATTTGAGCACCACCAGCACCACAACACAAACCGTTTGTTTTGCAACGTTTCATCTCAATCAATTCAGCGTCTAATTTTTCAATTAAAGCACGAGGCGCTTCATAAACATCATTTGCACGTCCCAAATAACAAGGATCATGGAAAGTAATTTTTTTGCCTTTGTAGGTTCCACCACCTTCGATTGAAAGTTTTCCATCATTGATTAATCCTTGAATCAATTGTGTGTGGTGAATCACTTCATAATTCCCACCCAATTCAGGATATTCGTTTTTCAAAGTATTGAAGCAGTGAGGACAAGCAGTAACTATTTTCTTTACTTCGTAACCGTCCAATACTTGAATATTCATCATTGCTTGCATTTGGAAGGTAAATTCATTTCCAGCGCGTTTTGCAGGATCTCCAGTACAACTTTCTTCCGTTCCTAGAACTGCAAATTTCACATCACATTTGTTCAAAATTTTAACAACTGCTTTGGTGATTTTTTTTGCTCTATCATCGAAACTTCCAGAACATCCTACCCAAAATAAAATATCAGGAGTTTCTCCTTGAGCCATCATTTCTGCCATTGTAGGCACTTTCAAAACACTCATAATTCTTTTATTAAAGTCTATTTAAGCTTCGTCTTTCCAATTCAACCTGTCTGCAGGTGAAAATTGCCAAGGCGCTCCATTATTTTCAATATTTGTCAACATACCTGTCAATTCTGACGGCATTTTAGATTCTTCCATCACCAAATATCTTCTCAAATCAATGATGATTGAAAGCGGATCAATGTTTACTGGACATTCCTGAACGCAAGCATTACAAGAGGTACAAGCCCAAATTTCTTCTTCAGAAATATAATCGCCTATCAAACTTTTTCCGTCGTTAAAATCTTTTCCATTCTTGCGAATTCCTTCTCCTACTTCCACCAAACGATCTCTGGTGTCCATCATAATTTTTCGTGGAGACAATAATTTTCCAGTTTGGTTTGCAGGACATGCTGAAGTACATCTTCCACATTCTGTACAAGTGTAAGCATCTAATAAATTTTTCCAAGTCAAATCAGTCACATCTTTGGCACCGAATCTTTGAGGAACAGCATCTGCAGGCGCTGCTGCATAAGGGTCAGCATTTGGATCCATCATCAATTTCACTTCTGCAGTAACAGATTCCATATTGGTAAATTTCCCTTTTTTCTCCAAATTAGAATACCAAGTATTTGGAAAAGCCAACACAATATGAAAATGTTTGGAGTATGGCAAGTAATTCAAAAATCCAAAAACCATAGCGATATGTCCCCACCAGCCGATTCTTTCAATCAAATGCAAACCGTGTTCTGAAACTGAACCGAAAAGTGCTGGACCGATCAAGCTGCTGATAGAAAAACCAAGTGATCCTTGTCCTTCTAGGTGAGATTTTCCTTGAGAATACAAAACCTCATCAGCGCCATTCATCATGAAAATGAAACAAATTAGCGTGATTTCTGCAATCAAAATCAAGTTAGCATCTTGTTTTGGCCAACCCGCCAATTCTTTCATATTTAATCTTGGCAATTTCAATAGATTTCTTCTCGATAAAAAGAAAATGGTTGCGATAAATGCTAAAACAGAAAGGATTTCAATGAAACTAACCATAAAAGTGTAAAAACCACCTAAAGCATCATGAAACATTCGGTGATTTCCTGTCAATCCATCCGCAATAATTTCAATTAATTCAATTTGTGTAATCACAAAAGCTGCGTACAAACAAAAATGTAGTAAAGCTGGAATTGGTCTCGCAAACATCTTCTTTTGACCCAAAGCGACCAAAGTCATGATTTTCCATCTTTCTCCTTTTTGGTCATTTCTATCTATGTCTTTTCCTAATAAAATATTTGAACGAACCTTCGAAATGTTCCAACCAAAAAAACCAAAACCAACGATTGTTAAAACCGCAAAAACTATAATAGCTAACATGTTATTTTATTTTAATTATGGCAATGAATCCAATAATTTTCTTAATTTTTTCTCTTCAATTTTCGTAACTGGAACACCTTTTGTTTTTGCTCCAAGCACAGAAAAATGGACATATCTCTCAGGATGTAACTGAAGATCATTCACTAAATTTTGTAATTCTTTATTCGTATTTACCAATTCATCATACAATTTCTGATCATTCAAAAGCATACCCAAAGTTCCTTTTCCTTCAGAAGCATTTTTCATTAAATCGTTCATTGTTTTGATTGTTTTTTGCGCATCGCCAATGACAGTTTTAAAATCAGCAGTTACTAAATCATCCGTAATCTTCTTCGTATTTCCGACAATTGCAGTAATTTTTTCGTTGCTCAATTTAAGGTTGTTCGTAATGTCATCTACATTCCTTAAAATGTTGTGCAATTGAATTTTTTCTGATTGAACCAATCCTTCCACTTCAATGGCTACATTTCCAAATCGTTTAATGGCAATTTTAACCTCTTGCATACTTCCTTCCAAAGAAGAAGTTGCTGTAGTATCCCAAAACGCAGATATAGAACCTATTACACCATCCACAGAATTCATCATTTTCTGCAATTTTTGATTAATTGGCTCAACGTAAGACTTCACTTGAGAAATAATATCGATGGAAACAACACCTTGAATTTTATCTCCTGGATTGTAAAAACCTTTGGTTAAATCAGCGCCTGGTTCAATAATCATTCCTTTGGTAAAGAAATCCAAAGCACCCACTTCAATTTTTGAAGAACGGGGAATTTGAAAATTATCATCTTGAATATTGAATGAAATCAAAACCCTTTTGGATGAATCTTTTTCTTGAGTCAATTCCACTTTTAAAACCTTTCCAACTTCTACCCCATTTACTATTACTGAACTTGAGCCAACAACACCACCTGAATTTGAGAAATAGGCATAATAAACATCATCACCCCCAAAAAAGCTGTTTCCTTTTAAAAAATTGACACCTAGTACCAATAAAGTAATGGCAAAAATGGCAATGATTCCTGTTTTTAATTCTTTAGAAATCGTCATTTATTTTATATTTTTTCAGTATTTGTCATACAATTCGACTAAACAGTAATCATTAAAATTCAAAAATAATCAAATCCTTTAAATCAATACTTACTTAATTC
>JBFYPS010000382.1:0-5596 GCA_041303135.1 Crocinitomicaceae bacterium
GATTGGGATGCAAATGTTGGAGCACGTGCCCTGTGGAATTTAGTTTGTGTAACTGAAAAAAGCAGAAGAATTCATGGAAAATCTAACAATCAGTGAGAAGGTAAAAATTCTAAAAAAAGGATTTCAAGAAAAGAAAAACTTTACACTTAAACAAAGATTATTTCATCTTGATTTGCTCGAAAAAGCAATTGTTTCTCGCGAAAAAGAAATTCAAGAAGCATTACACAAAGATTTCAATAAACCATTTTTTGAAACCTACTTAACGGAAATTTTTCCAGTCTTGGATGAAATCAAACATTTCAAGAAAAATTTGAGAATTTATATGGAACCTGAAAGAGTAAAGACACCCTTGTTTTTACTCCCTGCATCTGGTAAAAAATATGCTGAGCCAAAAGGAACAGTTTTGATTATTGGCGCTTGGAATTATCCAATAAACCTTACATTAATTCCACTTATTGGTGCCATTGCTGGCGGAAATAGTGTGCTATTAAAGCCAAGTGAAATTGCCGTAAATAGTTCTAAAATTATACTGGAAATTATTTCAAGTGTACTTCCAAGTGAGGTAATACAAGTAATTGAAGGTGATGGAATTGTAACAACTGAAATACTTCAAAATGAATTTGACCATATCTTCTATACTGGAAGTACTCAAGTTGGAAAAATCATCTATCAAAAAGCAGCAGAAAAACTCACTCCAGTGACTTTAGAACTTGGAGGAAAATCTCCTGCAATTTTTCATGAATCTGCCAATTTAAAACGCAGTGTCAAAAGATTACTTTGGGGGAAATTCCTGAATGGTGGACAAACCTGTGTGGCTCCAGATTATGCCTTGGTTCCGAAAGCAAATAAGTCTCAATTTTTAGCTATTTGCAAGGAAGAAATAAAGCATTATCTCGATGAAAATGAAAATAGTATCATCATCAATCAAAGACATTTTGATAGAATAACGGCACTTTTAAATGGAAACCATGAAGTCCATTTTGGAGGCGACTACAATAGAGAAACACGCTACATCTCCCCTACAATTGTTGAAATTTTTGATACCGAAAACCCATTGATGAGTGAAGAGATTTTTGGTCCAATTTTACCTGTTTATTTCTACAGTTCTGAAAGTGAAATTGAAGATTTTTACAAAAAAAGTCCAAATCCACTTTCGTTGTATATTTTCTCTGACAGTAAAGCTTTTACTGAAAAAATTATTGAGAATTTTCCAAGTGGTGGAGTACTTATCAACGATGTAATCATGCATTTAGCGCACACCAACTTGCCTTTTGGTGGACGAGGATTTAGTGGTTTTGGAAATTACCATGGTGCTGCTAGTTTTCAAACGTTTACGCACACGAAAAGTGTCATGAAACAAGTCAATTGGATTGATCCCAATTTTAGATACAGACCTTACACTGAAAAAAAGACCAACTTTCTCAAAAAACTGATTGCTTTCATTCATAAATTCTAAGACTTTTTTGTATCAAAACTCCTGCTATTCTTCGTATCTTTGCAGAAAGTTAGGAAATCATGATTATTGAAATAAATCCACAGAATATTGACGAAAGATTGATTCAGCAGGCAGCTGATGTACTCAAAAAAGGTGGAATTATCATTTTTCCAACCGATTCCGTTTATGCAATGGGTTGCGATTTATACAATAAAAACGCTTTGGCTAAATTGGCTAAATTGAAAGGCGTTAAATTAAACAAAGCTAGATTTTCAATTATTTGTCACAATTTGAGTGATTTATCTAATTATGTAAAACAAATCGACCGACCAACTTTCAAACTGCTAAAGCAACATTTACCTGGCCCTTTCACCTTTGTTTTGACTGCGACAAATGAAATCCCGAAGTTATTTGACTCAAACAGAAAAGAAATTGGTATCAGAATTCCGGACAATCAAATCATCTTAAAAATTACTGAAGCATTGGGAAAACCAATTGCAACTACTTCATTACACGATGATGAAGATACATTTTTGGACTATTTCAATGATCCATATGAAATCTACCAAAGATTTGACGACGATGTTGATTTAGTTGTTGACGGTGGTTATGGAAAATTACATGCATCAACCATTATTGATTGCACATCAGGCGCACCGGTAATTGTTCGTCAAGGAATCGGAAAACTCGATATTTAATTATTTTTCTTACTTTTCAATCTGTAAACATCACTTTCAAACCCATAAAGTATGATTCTGATTATAGATTGTGGAAGTCAAAAAACGCCATTTATCGAACAAGCTGTTGATTTAGAGATGGATTATAAAACCGTTGGTCTTTTTGATGCAGATGAAAATACCGCCAAAGATTGCCTTGGAATTATTATTTCTGGTGCTCCCATTTTGATTACAGAAGTTGCGAATCAACCATATTTGGAACAATTATCTTGGCTCAAAGATGTTACCATTCCAGTTTTTGGAATTTGTTTTGGACACCAAATATTGGGATTGTTGTATGATGCAAAAGCTGCAAGACAAAAAGAAGACCGAGATTGGCAAGTGATTGAATCTTTGGAAAATCATCCTTTATTGGACAAATTACCAACAGAGTTTGAAATGATGGAAGATCATTGTGAATCGATTTCAGTACCGAGAGACTTTAATTTATTGGCAGTTTCCGATGCTTGTGTTAACGAAGCGATGTATCACAAATCGAAACCATTTTTCGGTGTGCAATTTCACCCAGAAGTTTCTGGAAATCAAGGTTCAATAATTATTGAAAACTTTGTTAATATTTGCAGAAAAACAAACGCTGAAAGTCAAAAATAAAACGAGATATTCGCACATGCTTTTAAATAGAATTTGGATAGGAATGTTTTTGATTGCCATGTTGATGGCTCTAGGAAAACTGATATTTTGGCAAGATTTGCACATTTTTCAGACGATGATCAATAGTTTGTTTGATGCCGCAAAGTCTGGTTTTGAACTTTCTCTCGGATTAACTGGAGCACTTTGCCTTTGGATGGGATTCATGAAAGTGGGTGAAGAAGCTGGTGCAATCAGAAAAATGTCGAAAATCGTTTCTCCCCTTTTTAGCCGAATTTTTCCAGAAATTCCGAAAGATCATCCTGCGATTGGTTCGATGATGATGAACATTTCAGCGAATATGTTGGGTTTAGACAATGCTGCCACTCCAATGGGACTAAAGGCAATGAAAGAAATGCAAACCTTAAATCCTGAACCTGAAGTCGCTACGAATGCACAAATCATGTTTTTGGTTTTAAACGCTTCAGGACTGACGATTATTCCAGTAAGTATTCTTGCATTGCGCGCTACCAATGGCTCTTCATCCCCAGCAGAAGTTTTTTTACCTATTTTGATTGCTACCTTTTTCGCGACCTTGGCCGGGTTAATTTATGTTTCTGTCAAGCAAAAAATCAACCTTTTCGATAAAGTAATTTTGGCTTACATCGGTTCTTTAACTGCATTTATTGTCGGATTAATGATTTTCCTTTACTCAAATCCCTCTTGGATTGAGCCCGTATCTTCCGTTGGAAGTAATTTGATTCTATTTGGAATTATAACTCTGTTTATCGTTCTTGGCATTAGATCCAAAGTAAATGTTTACGAAACGTTTATTGAGGGTGCAAAAGGCGGTTTTGAAGTAGCAATTAGCATTATTCCCTATTTGGTTGGAATGCTTGCTGCGATTGCAGTTTTTAGAGCTAGCGGCGCCTTAGACGGATTAATTGATTTAATTAAAATGGGATTAGTTGCCATTGGTGTAACCACAACAACTTTTGTCGACGCATTACCTGTTGCTTTCATGAAACCATTTTCTGGAAGTGGCGCAAGAGCGTTGATGGTTGAATCTTGGTCAACTTACGGTGTGGATTCCTTTGTTGGTAAGCTTTCAGCAACTTTTCAAGGTAGTACTGAAACAACATTTTATGTTTTGGCAGTTTACTTTGGTTCAGTAAAAGTGAAAAATACCAGATACGCCGCAATGGGCGGAATTATTGCAGATATTGTTGGCGCATTGACGGCCATTTTTGTTGCATATTTATTTTACAGACACAATGTTGAATTGGTTCAAAAGTAAAAAAAAATCAAAAGAAACAGTAACTGAGGCTGTTGAGGTAATTCCAATGAAACCAATGAATTATCATCCAAAAATCATTTTGGCTTGGGCAAAAGCTGTGGAAGGAAACGTTGAAATTGCCACTTGGCTAACAGATAATGGTTTTCCAGAATTGACAATTGCTTGTTCTGCCATTAGATTGAAAGATGAGGCAAGAAATTGGTTGATGCAAAACGGATTTCCACATTTAATGGCGATGATCAACGCATCAGAAGGAAACAAGAAAGCTTCAAAGTGGCTTGAAATCAACAAAATGGATATTTTATTTCATATTTCACAAGCAGTTGAAGATGATCAAAATTCATGGGCTTGGCTAAAACACAATGGAACCCAAGATTTATTTATTTTGGCTCAAAGTATCAAAAAAGTGAAAGATAAAATCGAAGAAAGACACAATGACATTCACAATTTTGGAAAAGATTAATCAACAGATAAATGAAAAAATTTAGCACCTTTTTATTATTAATAATTGTTTTTCAATTTAAATTACAAGCTCAAAAAACCAAAGCAGATTATATTGCTATAGCCGTTGACAATGTTCAAAAGAAGAATTATGAAACAGCAATCAACTATTTCACCTATGTAATTGAAAATTTTGAACAAGATTCTTTGGCTTATTTTGATAGAGGTTTGGTAAAAAAAATGATGCGAAATTATCATGGTGCCATTGCAGATTTTTCCGCACAAATCAAATTTGATTCCTCTAACGCAGATAGTTATTTCCTTCGCGGAATAGTAAAAGATCATTTGGAGGATTATGAAGGTGCTATAGAAGACTACAAATCAGCGATTCATTTTGATTTTGGTAATTCAGATGCCCATTTTTTTCTCGGTAGAGATAAAGTGAGAATAGGTCATGTTATTGACTCACAACAAGATTTCAAAGATGCAGTTGAAATAAATCCTGATAATGCACCAGCTTGGGCATATAGTGCTTGGTCAAAAATTCAATTAAACGATTATGCTAACGCACAAAAGGATTTGGAAAATGCCTTTAAATTAGACTCACTAGATGCACAATCATATTATTTTAAAGCATTTCTAGAAGCTGAATTACAACAATTTGACCGATCTTTTGAATCAATCATAAAAGCAATTAACGTCAATCCTTCTTATACGATTGAATACTTAAAAAGTAAAAATGCAAAACACAAAATCAAAAATTTCAAAGCGATACTTACTAAATTCAATGCCAATATTTTGTCAGAAAATCAATCCACGAAAGATTTACTAATTCATGGCTTTATTAATCTATATTTAAAAGATATTAAAACTTCAAAAATATACTTTCAAAAAGTGATTCAAAAAAATAAATCGAATCACGTTGCTTCTTATGGTTTGGCACTTGTCTCTTATTATCAAAAGGAGTATAATGAAGCGCTATCAAACATTAATTTAGCATTAGAATTTATTCCAGGAGAAGAAAATTATGAAACCTTGAAAGAAATTATATTAAAAAAATCAAAACAATAATCAGATTAAAATACTGTAAAACAACAAATTAAAATTTATTAAAAAATA
>JBFYPS010000383.1:0-4800 GCA_041303135.1 Crocinitomicaceae bacterium
CTTTATAAATTTTATAAATACGAATGAAAATCAAGTTTTTGTTGGGACAAACAATGGACTTTATGTTTTATCGAATTTAAAATTAAAATTCAATGTAAGACAAAAACACTACGGTTTGGAGGAAGGATTGGTCAATTTGGAGTCCAACATTAATTCAAGTTTTGTAGATAGAAAAGGTCGATTGTGGTTTGGAACTGCCCAAGGACTTTCTGCTTTTGATCCTGATGCAGAAATATTTGATTTTGAAAACATTTTGCCTTACTTAAATATTAAATCAATCAAATTGAATTTTCAAAATTTCGATTATGCCGAATATGCGAATCGATTTAATAAAGATGGAATTCCATTAAATTTAATTTTACCTCGATCAAAAAATAATTTACTCATTGAACTTGATGGGGTTACATTAAAAAATTCAAAAGATTTACGTTACCAATATTGGCTTGAAGGATTAGATGAAGGTTGGTCACCAGAATTCACTAACCCGCAAGTGACACTTTCCAATTTACCTTCAGGTAGTTACAATTTACATGTAAGAGTCAAAAATGGAACTGGAGAATATTCTGAAGAATTTGTACTATTTATCAAAATCACTCCCGCATTTTATGCTACATGGTGGTTTTTTATGCTCGTTATTGTTTTTCTCATCGGCTTGGTAATTTTAATTATTCAACTGAGAGTCAGAAGAGAAAGAGCAAGAAGCTACCAAGAAACATTGGAATATAAAGCTCGTCTGTCATCACTTGAACAACAATCTTTGAATGCTAGTATGAATCGACATTTTATCTTCAATTCCTTGAATTCAATCCAATATTTCATCAATACACAAGATAAAATTTCCGCCAATAGATATTTGACAAATTTTGCCAAATTGATTCGCAAAAATTTAGATTCCTCTTCTGAAGACAATAATATGGTTTCCTTAAGTCAAGAAATTGAAAGATTGGAATTGTATTTGTCTCTTGAATCCATGCGATTTAGAGATCGATTTGAATACAAAATTGAAGTCTCAGATATTGATAGTGAAAACATTATGGTACCAGCAATGCTTTTCCAACCCTTTGTCGAAAATAGTATCATTCATGGAATTTTACCAATCGAAAGTAGAAAGGGAAAAATTTCTATTAAAATCGAAGCAAAAGGAGATTATTTGGAAGTTATTTTAGAAGATAATGGAATTGGTATTGACTTTAGTTTGAACAAAAAAAGGCAATCAGAGGGCGATCATCGATCTCAAGGAATGGAAATTACAAGCAAAAGAATTGAACTTTTGAAAAAACTTTCTCACCGAGATTTTGAAATGGAAGGACCCTTTCAAATCGAAGATGAAAACCATTCAATCAATGGAACGCGTGTTTTACTAAAAATACCTTGCGAAAATTTGGAATAATAGAATTAATTTCATAGCTTTGTTATGTAATACGAAATGTTATGAAAAAATTAGTCGGTATTTCTTTGTTTTCAATCGCTCTTTTGGCAGTTTCTTGTCAAAAAGAAGATTTGAATAAAACAAAAATGGAATGTGGCACAGTTGCTACAGCACCAACTTGGAGAAAAGCTACTGCTCCATCTCCTGAATCAAATCCTGGATCGACTTCTTCTGGAACTGGTATTACGGATCCAAACAATGATCCTGACATGAACAAAAAAGGAAATAAGCAATAATATTTGCTTCCTCTCAATATTGAATCCTGCTTAAAGCAGGATTTTTTTTTGACTCATTTTAAGGAATGTAAAATTTGACTTTTTTACACTAGTCTTACATTTCAGATTTTTACAATTTTTATACAAGTCTAAAATCACACATTACAATCAATTTTATACACCTTTAAGAATAAATAAATATTTTGTAAAATCGTTTTGAATATCTTGCATTCGAATCGTTTTTATAGCAATACTATGTCAACCAAAATAAATGAGGCACTTCATGAATTAATTAAATACTTATCTAAGTCAGAAAAAAGATACTTTAAAATTGTGTCTTCCAGACATACAATCGGTGAGGAAAATAACTATATCATTTTGTTTGATTATCTCGATCAACAAGAAATTTATGATGAAGAAAAACTTTTCACTCATTTCAAAGGTGAAGCATTTTTAAACAAATTTTCTGTCACAAAAAAACGACTATACGATCACATTCTATCCGCATTAGATACTTTTCATGCTTCCTCTTCTGTTGATGCACAAATCTACAAATTGATTCACAGCGCTGAAATTTTATACAACAAATCACTTTACGAACAAAGTAAACGACAGTTGCGAAGTGCTGAAAAATTGGCTTTAAAACACGATAAATTCAATTTATTAGCTGAAATCAGTTTCAATCAAAAACGATTGATTGAAAGTTCGGGAAATGTGGATCAAAATGAAATAGAACTAATTCTAAAAAATGACCTAGACTTTCATGAAAAAAGTTTGACTTATGACAAATTTTGGAATCTAAAAAGCCGATTATTCGCCATTCTTGCCTCCAAAGGAATTTCAAGAACTCAAGAAGATTTAATTCAATTCAAATCCATCATCGATGATTTATTAAAAACCAAGCTGCAAAAGGAATTGTATTTTGATACACAATATTTGTACAATCACATTTATAGCGCATATTATTTTGCCATCGGAGATTTTGAAGCTTGTTATCAATTTTTGATACAGAATATTGAACTTTTTGAATCCAAAAAAGAAATCATTGAAGAACAACCCAATCGCTATTTTTCAATTTTGACCAATGCCATTTTTGTTGCGACAAGACTGAAACAGAATCAACATTCCCAGGAATTATTGAAAAAGTTGAAAGAAATGCCTCAAAATTACACTTTTAGTACGAATGAGGATTTAAACATCAAACTATTTTCAAGCACAAATAGCATTGAAATCAGCATTTTAACCCTTAAAGGAGATTTCAAAAGTGCGCTAAAATTAGTGCCACTGATCGAAGAAGGTTTGAGATTATATGATGATAAGATTACGCCAAACAGAAAAGCGTTTTTAAATTTTAAAATAGCAACGATTTATTTCATTTCTAATGATATGCATGGCGCATTGCAGTGGATCAATCGAATTCTAAATGATTCAATGCTCGATAAACAAGAAGACATTGTTTCATTCTCTCAAATAATGAGTTTATTGATACATTTTGAAATGAAGAATGAAAACCTCATCCCTTATGCTTTGAAAAGTACTCAAAGGTTTTTAAAATCGAGAAATCGTTTATATGAATTTGAAACTATCTTTTTGAAATTCTTAAATCGTGTCAATAAAACCAAAGATTTTTTCAAACAAGAAACCCTATTTGAAGAACTTTATGCTGAACTGGCGCATTTGAAAGAAGATCATTTGCAAGCATTGGCACTTGAATATTTTGATTTCATGCTTTGGGCTGAAGCAAAAATGAAAAATGTACCATTCCAGGAATTAATTCAATTGAAATATTCTACCAAATAAAAAAATCCTGTGGCAGGTTCAACCACAGGATTCAAGTTTACCGCATATCGTTAACGGTTTGTAAAAGTATTTTTAGTTTAGAGAGAGTGATTATAATCCGATTACATTTCGAACTTCAACTTCTGTGACTTTTCTCGGTTTTCCATCTTTACTGAGATAGGTTCGATTCACAATTTTTCCAGTAACGGCAATTCGTTTCCCTTTTCCTCCGAAGTTTTCAATGAATTGAGCAATATTTCCAAAGGCGAACAATCGATGCCATTCTGCAGTTTCTTTTCCTTTGACAGGTGAAGGTGTTGCCAAATTGAAGCGGGCAACTTTTCCTCCATTTTCAAAATTCGTTACTTTAGCATTTTCGCCCATATTTCCAATTAAGGTGATTTGATTTCTCATGACTTTTAAAATTAAATTATAGAACAACTAAATCATTTACCTCCACTTCAGTGATCAACTTTTTCCCACCGGTTTGTGTCTGATAAAAACGTGAAACCAATTTTCCTTCAATGGCCAAACTGATTCCTTTTTGCCCAAGTTCTTCGAGCACTTGAACCCAATTTCCCCAAGCACTGATGCGGTGCCATTGTTTTCTATTTTTCACATTTCCTTCTGCATCCAGATACGATTCTTGGGTTGACATTGAAAATTGTGCGATTTTTCTGCCATTGTTAAGCATAACTACTTTTGGCTCTGAGGTAATTTTACCGATTAAATTAACGTGATTCATGGTGAATATTTTTATGTTTTTTTGAAAAATTTTTGATTGCAAATTGTGAGTGATTGTAGGTGGTATGAACGTTGCAAAAACAACTAATCGCAACGTTCACATTTTACACCTTACCTAACTAAACCACCTCATGGGACTTTTAAACTTTTGCTGTTTTTGGTGTGAGTAATACGAAATCATGTACTTCAACTTCTGTTTGGTATCTTTTCTCACCCGTTTTTGTTTCATAACTGCTGTTTGCCAATCGACCTTCGATCGCAACTTCAAAACCTTTATCAGCTAATTTCACGAAGTTCTCAGCACTTTTACCCCACATGTGGGCATTGTGCCATTGTGTGTTGTCTTTCCACTCGCCATTTTTTTCTTTGAACGATTCTTTCGTTGCAATAGAAAAGCGTGTGATCATGAATCCACCTTTTACTGTTTGAATTTCTGGTTTTGCACCTAAGCGACCGATTAATGTTACTTTGTTTCTCATTGAGTTCATAATTGTGTGTTTTAAAAAATTTGTAAATAAAAATTGAACTAAACGTCGTTGATTGTTTCGACAGTGCAAAGTTGCGGCGACTCCAAATCTTCATTCGGTTATTAATCATTTGTATTCGATTGTTATTCGTTTATAAATGAATTAA
>JBFYPS010000384.1:0-4461 GCA_041303135.1 Crocinitomicaceae bacterium
CTGATGGCGATAAAATCAAGGTTGGTCACGGTATGTGTTCAGGTGCATTTGACTTTGACGACGATAGCCAAAATTTTGAAGTCGAATTTTCGTTTATGGATG
The DNA here is from genome assembly GCA_041303135.1 of Crocinitomicaceae bacterium. Lineage (GTDB taxonomy): Bacteria > Bacteroidota > Bacteroidia > Flavobacteriales_D > Crocinitomicaceae > JAQVCM01. The sequence goes on from JBFYPS010000384.1 coordinate 103, forward strand.
CGTCTGGCAACTTAACACCTTGGACAGGGGAACGCATTAAATTTACCAAGCCAAAAGTGCAAACAAAATATGATGAGGAGTAACTCACAATTATTTATAAGCTTCCATTAATTTTTACCTTTAATACAATACAAATAATCATAGAATGAAAGCCTTGATCGCCCTCATTTTAGTCTCTATAGTTGTTTCTTGTGCTCAGGAACAAAAATCGGACGAACCCAAAACGCGTAAGTTTTCGCTCCCTGTTAACAATCCTCATCATCACGACGAAATTGGTTTTAAATGCGGTGAAGGTGGAACAAGTACAGTATTAGTCAGAAAGTTTTCTGAATTGATCCGAGAGAAAAACTATAAGCCGATAAGAGCAGGTCTATACAGCTCAAAACCAAGCATGTGTTATTTAGCGACCTTTTCCTGCGAAAAATTGGCAGAACGAGGGCTGATCCAACTGAATAAAAATGAAAGAAATCAAATAAATGAAAATAAAAAGAATACGGAGTCTGTTTTTGTTTGTTCAGGCTGTACGGATTCTGGAGATTTCACGGTTAAACAGCTGCTTACCGACACTTCTCATTTTATGAAAATAGAAGCAGGATGGTGGTTTGATGAGGTGCTATTGCATTCCAAAGATAAAATTGAATAAAAAAAATTCAAACCCACTAAACCATGAAAGCCCTCAAAATAATAGCCCTCCTGATTTTCTTAGGAATTTTAGCAGTTTTCATATTTACCATTTCAATATATAGCGGAACCACATGGGGTGGTTGGACACCACCAGACACATCCTTAAAGTTGGATGTCAAAGAAAAAAAATGGCAAGAAGCTTTTGAAAAAAAGAACGATTGCCGCATTACTTATATTGGCCTGGACGGTGGCTATCAAGAGGATACCATTATTTACATGCTCCTTGAGGGTAGGCGTAACACAGAATTTGTAGAAAAAATAGCAACCAATGGGGCAATTGTTACTCAAGAAATTTGCCGTCAGTTTTTAGCTTCCTCTACAACCATTAGACCGCAGCAATACATAGAAGTTACTTTCAATAAGATCAAAATTCCAACAGCTAAATACCCGGTTAATTTGCGCTTTTTATATGCGTTAAAGACTGGGTTGGCACAAAGAATAGAGGAGAAAAAGTATTCGTTTTAGACAAGATGGACAACAAGCAATTAGTCAAGCCCAACCAACGATCCTTTCTGTTGAGGCCTCTAAAAGATGTGGATATGTATTTGCAACACAACAAAGTAAAGAATCTGTAAATTCCAGTAAACCATTGAATAAGCAATTGACCACCCAGCACAATTTTGTTAACGACACTATTTTTCGACTCAAGATAGCTGTCTTGACTGCAGCTCGTATGGTCAAGAATTTGCTGCGGCCGTCTAGAAAATTTAGCAAAAGCGGTCTTTTGGTGCATGAGCCTGTCATTGCAACTTCTGAAAGCGAGCTCTGGAATCCCTTTGACAACAAAGACAACTGGATTTTGACTGCGGGTAAAATTGAGAACTTAAGAATCGCGGTTCAACAATTGAATGGGCTGGAGGTTGGGGCGAATGAAGTGTTTAGTTTTTGGAAACACATTGGCAATCCAAACTTTGGTCAAGGCTATGTCATTGGCAGAGAAATCAGAGAAGGATGCATTGTACCCACAATTGCCGGCGGACTTTGCCAACTCTCAAATGCTTTGTACGACGCTGCGCTGCGGGCCAATTTCGATATTGTTGAGCGGCACAAACACACGAAAGTGATCAGAGGCTCACTGGCCGAAAAAGACCGAGATGCGACCGTCAAATGGAATTACCTTGATTTGCGTTTCAAGTCTTCTTTTGACTTCAGAATAGAAATCCAGCTCACGTCGGATCAATTGGTGGTGGCTTTGAGGAGTCCGCAAAAGCAAGCAGAACCGGGTCAAGACAAAATGACTTGGAAGGCATCTAGCAAACTCAATGATTGCTATTCGTGCGGCAATATGGCTTGTTTCAAACACCCCGACAGAACACGCGTAGCACAAGAAATCGCCACAACCACTTTTATCCTCGATGAAAAATGGCCAGAATACGACAAGTATGTAAGTCAAATTGCCACTAAAGCAGCTCATTTCATTCTACCCCTAAAGAAAAATCGATGGATTAAAACTGATAGGTATACCTGGGCTGCTGCCAATCCTCAACAAACCAAAACAACACAATTTCAAGGTCTTTTTAGAGCCATTCAACTCAGGTTTGCGCCCAAGAACAAGAACAACGTTTTTGAACTGAGCTTGCAGCTAGACAAAAAAATAGCCAAAGCATCGGCAAAGAAAATCCCAATTGACGCAACACATGTAGTCATTGCTCAAAACTTATTGCCCTTCATTTATGAGACCGGAGCGCTAGGTGGCCGCACTTTTGATGTGATCATGACCAGGCTGCCTTTTGAAAAGCTCCATGAAAGACTCGATTTGGCCTATACGCAATACAAAGACAGCCCCACGCTCCATGATTTCAGAGCAAGTCAGGAATTAATTGCACTCGAAAACAAAGCACTCACCAGCGCAAGAAAAATCATTACGCCGCATTCAGAACTTGCAGCCCTCTTCAAAAATAAAGCTGTAAAGCTAGATTGGCAAATTCCAGCTGCTCCCAACAAACCTTCCAAAGGTATTAAAGTGCTTTTCCCGGCTTCAGCCGTCGGAAGAAAAGGCGCCTACGAAATGAGAAGACTGGCCAAAGAACTCCAACTAGAGCTCTGCATTTCCGGAAGAACAATTGAGACTGCCCATTTCTGGCAAGATTTGAAAGTTGAAAAATTCAACGGCGATTGGCATCAAATAGGATTGGTTGTTTACCCAACATATGTGGAGCACCAACCCAGGCTGCTCCTGAAAGCGCTTGCTCTCGGCATTCCGGTCATTACCACCACCGCTTGCGGACTAGACCCTTCAGCACAAATTAAATTACTAGAAATCAATAACTTTGACCAACTAAAAAATGCTGTGCACGCAGCGCTATTGATATTTAGAGTTAAAGAATCTTAGGATATCACCTTACTTAAAAAAAAGATAATGGAAAATAAAACTAAAACTTCGCGCCATAAAATGATTCATGAATTCAAACTTCATAAGACCATCTTATTTGGTTTTATTGTTTTGCTTGGGCTTGGCATGTCAGCTTGCACAAAAGCGAACAAGGTGAGGGTAAAGTATATCAACAAAACAGATAGCGAATTAAAATGTCTCATTATTGGGAGTCAGAGAATTGGTAAATTGGACAAGAACGCCGAGACTAAATATCTTCCCTATAAAGTTTATCATTTCGATTCAGGTCTTCCTGACGAGACAACAGAGGCAAAAATCGATGGTCAAAAAGTGAATGACTATTCACAATTCTATTGGTGTGGAACCTCGAAATATGCTGTCGAAGAGGGCACATTCGATATTGAAATCCATAAAGTTGTCGAACAAGACAAAGTATACTTGTATTTGGTAAAGATCTAATTTTTTCAATTTGTAATTGAGGAAAAATGAAACAATTGCTCGCAACACTCATCGGCCTATTGCTGTCCGCAAGAATAATTTTTGCCCAAGAAGGCACCCACAATAATTTCAAAATCGTTGAGCTTGGATTCAGTGAGGCCTTTGATCAATTGCCCAAATTGGCGCTGCAGGAAATGACGGCCGCTCCATTTGGTTCATCAAATATCCAGCTGTAAAAACGATACCGACAAAAATGGGAAAGTTACTAATTCTATCAGACTTATGGGGAAGTATAAATTCAGATTGGTTGACCCACTACACAGAGATTCTCAAAGAACATTTTGAAATAGAATACCATGATTGTCGTGAATTGGGAGAAATTGATTTACGAGAGTGTAATGAAGAAATAATACACCAACAATTTATGAATGGTGGAGTTGATCGAGCCGTTAAAAATTTGCTAAAAAAAGGAGCCGAAAATATAAATATTTTAGGATTTAGTATAGGCGGATATATCGCTTGGAAATCAGCACTCGAAGGTCTGAAAGTAAAAAAAATTATAGCAATTTCATCAACAAGATTGCGATATGAAAAAGTCAAGCCACTATGTGAGATTGACTTGTATTACAGTGAAAATGATAAATTTAAACCTGAAAGTGATTGGTACAATAGACTTGAACTGAAGGAGCACATATTATATAATGAAGTACACGATTTTTATAGAAAAAGAGAAAATGCAACAAATATCTGTGATGAAATTATTAGAAAACGATAAAAGCATATAAATACTTTCAGGTTGAATTGAGCCCATGAAAAACTTCAACAGCTGCAGCCTGGGCGCAAGACGAAGGCACACTTGGTACATTAGCCAAGATGTAATTTCATATGTTAGAAAACAGAATAAA
>JBFYPS010000385.1:0-4674 GCA_041303135.1 Crocinitomicaceae bacterium
ATCCATAGCTTGCGGAAAGTGAATCGTTTATATTTAATTTTCCAATAAAAGTTCCATCTGGTGAAAATGTCATGGTGATTTTTCCTTTGATTTCTTCATTGACTGTATTTGAAATATTCCAAGATTGACCTTCAGTCTCCAGATTTTCGCCTGATAAATCTTCAACAATATTTTCAATTTCCCAATGTCCGAGAAGTTCGTTTTTGAAACTACAATTGGTGCCATTTTCTAGGTTGCTTGTCTGTGAATTAGCCTTTTTCACAAACAATACCAAGAGTAAAATTAAGATGGATGATTTCATTGGTTTTCAAATTTTAATGCAAAAAAAAGACGCCCGAAAGCGTCTTAAAATGAGTTTTTAATTTTACAAAGATTTTCCGATAGCGATCAATTGCTCAGCAGTTTGATATCCAACAGCATATTTTACAATTTTCCCTTCGCCATTGATGAATAGCAAAGATGGATAAGCTCTCACTGAATATTTTTGCGCAATCATTGGTCCGTCAGCACTTTTTTCCATTTCCACTTTCATGTTGATGAATTTTGAATTAAATAAAGTGGCTACTTCAGGATCCATAAAAGAGGTAGCTGCCATTTTTTTACATGGACCACACCATTCTGTATATGCATCAATGAAAATCAACTTGCCGGATTTTTTAGCTTCCTTCACAGCTTCATCATAAGTGCTTCTTTGAAATTCAATACCTTCTTTAACGATTACTTTTGAAGTTTCTAACTTCGATTTTGATACAAAGGCCGTTGAAATCATTCCAGCAACCAATAAAAATCCGAATAACTTTTTCATAGTTTGTTTATTTTAATCAAGTAACGTGCTACTTTTGTTTTAGCACTTTAAAATTAATATTTATTTCTATACAATCAAGTCTTATTTTAAAAGTTACAAAACTTGTTGTGATTTCATACATTTCAAATACCGTTCCAAAAAATTGAGCTCTTTTAAAATCATATATTTAACTGAAAATCCTGATCTTATTTTAAAGGTCAAAAGTTTTGTTGACGCTTGGTTGAATACCGAGAATTTTGTTGAAACCAAAACCTCTGGTTCAACTGGTATTCCTAAGTTAATTCGATTAGAAAAGCAAAAAATGGAAGTTTCAGCAAAAATGACAGGAACATTTTTCAATTTTAAACCTTGTGATAAAACAATTCTTTGTCTTTCACCAGATACAATCGGCGGAAAAATGATGATTTTACGTTCCTTATTGTTTGATATGGAATTGTATGTGGTGGATATAAACAGAAATCCACTTGAAAAGATTGATTTTAATTTGAAATTTGCTGCAATGGTTCCACTTCAAATTCAAGGTGTTTTAGCTTCCAATCCTGCAAAGTTGAATTTGCTTGAACAATTATTGATTGGAGGCGCAAATGTTTCAGAAGCACTTGAGATGCAATTAAAAGGGTTTAAAACTGCTTTTTTTGAAAGTTTTGGGATGACTGAAACGATGTCGCATATCGCAGTAAGAAAATTGAATCAAGACCTAAATCAGCCTTTTGAAGCCATGGCTGGAATTACATTTTCGCAAATCGACCAAAAATTGATTGTTCATGCACCAAATTTGGGAATAGAAGCTTTAGATTCTAATGATTTGATTGAATTGATTGATTCCAAACATTTTTATTGGCAGGGGAGAGCTGATTTTGTCATCAATTCTGGAGGAATCAAATTTTTCCCAGAAAAAATCGAAAGAAAAATCAGTCATTTGATTGAAGCTCGCTTTTTTATTGCTTCTGAAAAAGATGAATTGTTGGGAGAAAGAATCATTTTAGTCATGGAAGGTGAAATGAATCAGAATGAAATAAATTTACTTTTTCATCACTTTAATGCTATTTTAGACAAATTTGAAATTCCCAAAAAAATGTATTACTCAGCGCAATTTGAGGAAACTGTAAGTGGAAAAATCAATCGAATAGAAACCTTAAAAAAGATATTGGCTTGAGTCATAAATCAAAATATTATCAGGTTTTTGGTTTGACAGAAAGTGCAACCAAAGCAGAAGTAAAACGCGCTTATCGAAAGTTAGCGATGAAATATCATCCTGATAGGAATGATGACCCTAAAGCGCATAAGTTGTTTTTGGATTTGACTGAAGCTTATCAGATTATTATCGATGAAAAACCAAGACCATCTCAAACAGTTGTAAATCCTAAAAGAGCAGAAAAAACACAAGAGGATCGAATAAAAGAAGCCCATGAAAGGTTAAGAAGACAAGCTGAAAGAATCAAAAATGAACAACAACTTTTCATTCATAAATTAACGACCGGTTGGAAATTTAAGTTTTTCAAAAAAATGGCGATTGTTTCAACAGTTTTAGCCTGCATTCTTTTGATAGAGCCTTTACTTCCTTCTAGATTCAACAAAGATCAAGTTGTTTCCTATTCAAAAAGTTACCGAGGTTTGGTTCAAAAGGAGGTGCGAATGATCAAAACAGCGAGTAATCAAAAATTCTTTTTGGCTGAGCCAGATCCAAATATGTTGTATTTATATCCTGAAATAGTTTTAGAGAGCTCGATTTGGATGAGAAATCCAATCAGGGTTTGGTACCGTGGAAATTATGCATTTACTTCCTATCACGTAGATTTTTCGATTACCAATTTATATCCGATAATTCCCTTTTTTCTGCTGATTCCGCTTTATACGTGGAAATATTCCAAAAGAAATTATGGATTTATTGTTTTGTTGAATTTCAGCGTTTATGTAATAACCATTTCTGTCATTTACATTTTGCTTTCAGAAAATCGGTGGCTTCACTTATTAACTTTTGGATTTGTTTGAGAAAAAATCACTTTTTCATCGCTCTATCCATGTCTCTTCGATCGTCTTTTTCTTTTAAATCTTGACGTTTATCGTGCAGTTTTTTTCCTTGTGCACAAGCAAATTCTAATTTTGCCCAACCTTTTTCTGACAAAAATAAACGCAAAGGAATCAAAGTATTTCCTTTTACAGTGAGGAATTTCTCTATCTGTTTGATTTCCTTTCTATTCAATAGTAATTTTCGGTCTGTGCGAGGCTTGTGATTGTAAAAAGAACCATTTTCATATTCTGTGATATGCATGTTTCTAATCCAAATTTCGCTTCGGTCACAAATGCAATATGCTTCCAAAATTGATGCTTTGCTTTTGCGAATACTTTTGATTTCTGTCCCAGTCAATTGCATTCCAGCTGTAAATACATCTAAAAGATGATATTCAAATTTGGCTTTCTTGTTGCGAATATTAACTTGTTTCTGTGACATGTTGCAAAATTACAATTTTTAGTCGATATGAGATTTTACAAGGTCTAAATTCTAATTTTGAATGATTTTTTAGTATTTCAATTCATGAATTTGTTTAAAATTTAAAATTTATCTTGATTTTTGTTAAAATTATTTGGTTGATTTTGAGTTTTTTAAATCATTTGTAACGTTAAATATTCAATATTAACAAATGATGAATAAATCATTCCATATATTTGCAAACTAAAATTTACAAATAGAATTCATGAAAACAAGATTATTTACATTGATATTTACTGGTTTTTCTTTAGCTGCAACAGCACAAACTCAAATCGCGAACGGAGGTTTTGAAAATTGGGGAAATACTAGTCCTGGAAATGCTGACGAACCAACTTCTTGGTATTCAAACAAAACTGGTTCAACTGTTGCTTCGATCGGGCCTCAAACTTGTTATCAAGAAACTTCAAATCCACATTCAGGAACGTATTGTGCTCGCTTAGAAACTAAATATTATGTCTTGGCCGTTGTAAATGGAAATTTGACTACAGGTGTTGTCAATGCGCCAAGCCAAGATAAATCTTTAGGATATGTAGGAACAGTAAATTATAGTTCTGCAACTGATGTGAGAAGAATGCCTTTCATTGGTCGTCCTGATAGTTTGGTTGGATGGTATAAATATACGCAAGCAACAAGTGGAACAGGAGCGACTTCAGAAATTGCTAAAGTAGTTGCTTTCTTGCACTCAGGTGATTTCAATGATCCAGAATTGCCAGTAAATGGTAATCACCCAGATTTAAGCGGTAATAAAATTGGAAAAGCACTTTTCAATTCGCCAGCCATGAATGTTACTACTTGGAAACGTTTTTCAGTTCCTTTTGTTTACACAAACGGAAACACTCCTGAGTACATCATGATGAGCATTACACCTTCTGACAATCAAATGACAACAGCACCAGGAATTACAGGAACTGGAAGTAAACTTTGGATCGATGACCTTGAAGTTATTTACAATCCTTCAAATGCAAGTGTGATTGAAAATGAACAAAATAATTTTAATGTTTATACATTTGAAAACACTATTTTTATTGACTTAAGCAACAAAAATGACAAATTAGCGAAGTTGCAAATTTTAGATGTTGCAGGTAAAGTTATTTTGGAAAGAAACATAGAAAGCAATCAAAAAAATGAAATCATTTTACCTAGTGAATTAGGACAGGGAACGTACTTTTATCAAGTTTCTGGTTCACAATTACAAAAAACGGGTAAATTTGTTATCAAATAATTATTTGCAGAAAATTCAAAGCCCTGCATTTTTTGCGGGGCTTTTTTTTGTTTTTACTTTTTTAAAATGCTTATGCTGTTAAGATTAGTACTTTTTTTTATTCTGATTTCTAGTTTTTCATTTTCTCAAAATACGGGAGTTTTAAGAGGCGTGATC